>JAQSXP010000155.1 GCA_029256605.1 Devosia sp.
GGTTTCGGACGGACGCGGTGGCACCGGATCGGCGCTGGTCAACATGGTGGTGGTGCCCACGCTTTCCACCACTTCGCTGTTCGCACCCGGGGCGACCCCCTCCACTGTCAGCGGCTCGGATCAGTCTGAGGTCAATCTGGGCGTCAAGTTCGTGGCGTCGGCTGCGGGGGCGATCACCGGCATCAAGTACTACAAGAGCGCAACCGATACCGGCACCCATACCGGTACGCTCTGGAGCAGCACCGGCAAGCAGTTGGCGACAGCCACTTTTGTGAACGAGACGGCCAGCGGCTGGCAGACCGTTCTGTTCAGCAATCCGGTCCAGATCACTGCGGGCGCGACCTATGTCGCCAGCTTCCAAAGCAATGGCGGTTACGCCACGACAGCCAACTATTTCACCGCACCCCGCAGCAATGGCCCGCTTACCGCGCCGGCGGAGGGCAATGGCGTCTTCACCTATGGCGCCGCGAACCTGATGCCGACCAGCAGCTTCAAGGGCACGAACTACTGGGTAGACGTGCTGTTCGAGTCCGCAGTCCAGGTCAACCGGGACCCGGTGCCGGGTGACGACAGCGGGTTCAACACGGCGGGCAACGCGGCGCTGACGATCAATGCGGCGACCCTCCTGGCGAACGACACCGATCCGGACGGGGATCCGCTGACGATCACCGGCATCAGCGGGTCCAGCAACGGCACCGCTGTGTTCGATGCGCAAGCCAATACGATCACGTTTACCCCCGCCAATGGTTTCGTGGGCGCGGCTACCTTCAGCTACACGGTGGCCGATGGCGAGGGCGGAACTGCCAGTGCCACCGTGGCGGTGGCGGTCACTCCGCCGGTCAACCGGGTACCCGTAGCGGCCAACGATTCGGGGATGGTGACGGGGCAGGGGCAGGCGCTGCAGATTGCCGCCTCGACTCTTCTCGCCAATGACAATGATCCCGACGGCGATCCCCTGACCATCACTGGCGTCAGCGGGGCGGTAAACGGCACGGTGGGCTTTGATGCCCAGACCAATATCGTCACCTTCACGCCCAATGCCGGCTATAGCGGGCCGGCAAGCTTCACCTATGCGATCGCCGATGGCCGGGGCGGGACGGCATCAGCTTCTGTGGGCCTGGCCGTCACCGAGCCCGTCTTGGGCAGTAATGTCTTTGCGTCCGGTGCGGTGCCGGCCACGGCTTCGGTCAGCGAGTCGCGCTCGGTGGAACTGGGCATGCGGTTCACCGCCGCTTCCAGCGGCTTCATCACGGGCATGCGGTTCTACAAGGGGGCGCAAAACACAGGCACCCATACTGGTACTTTGTGGTCCAGCACCGGCGGGGTGATGGGCACGGTCACTTTCCAGAATGAAACTGCATCGGGGTGGCAAGCGGCCAATTTCAGCGCGCCCATCGCGATCACCGCGGGCACCAGCTACATCGTGTCCTATCGGGCGCCGAACGGGCATTATTCGGCATCGCCTGGCTACTTCAACACCGATGCGACCAATGGCTTGCTGACGGCGCCCCGCAGCGTGCCGGGAAGTCTCAACGGGCTTTATTCATATGACAACGTCAATGCCCCGCCAGATCGCAGCATCAACGCCACCAATTACTGGGTGGACGTCTTCTATCAGCAGGGGGCCAACACCGCTCCGGCGGCTGCCGATGACAGCGGGTTCATCACCCAGCTCAATGCGCCCATCCAGATCACCGCAGCGTCCTTGCTGGGCAATGACACGGACGGCGATGGCGATCAGCTGACAATCACGGGCGTCAGCGGCGCGAGTCACGGCACGGTCGTCTTCGACCCGCAGACCAAGATCGTCACCTTCACCCCCACCGCGGATTATGCTGGCCCGGCGAGCTTTTCCTACTCGATCGCCGATGGGCGCGGCGGGACGGACACGGCCCAGGTTGCGCTCACCGTGGCGCCATTGGCTTCGGGCATCTCGCTGTTCCCCGAGACCTCCACGCCAGCAACGCTGACTGTCAATGAAACGGGTGGTGTGCAACTGGGCATGCGGTTCACCAGTTCGGTTGCGGGAACGATCAGCGGCATCAAGTTCTACAAGGGACCGCAGAACACCGGCGTGCACAAGGGAACGCTTTGGGCAGCCGACGGCTCAATCAAGGGCCAGGTAACGTTCCAGAACGAAACGGCCAGCGGGTGGCAGACGGCCTCATTTGCCAGCCCCATCGCGATCGAAGCAAACAAGGACTACGTCGTTTCCTACCACACCAATGGCAATTACTCGGCGTCGCCTTTTGGCTTCCAATCTGCCGTCACGTCAGGTCCCCTTACTGCCCCATCCAGTGGCTCAAGCGGGGGCAATGGCCTGTTCGCCTATGGCGGGGAAAACGTGTTCCCCACCGGCAGCTACCGAGCAACCAACTACCATGTCGATGTCGTCTTCAACGCGCTGGCTTCGTAGGCCAGGGCCAAATTCGGGAAAGCAGTTATGCAAGGCGAACTTTATGCGGATGCCATTGGGGAAATCACCGTCACTGGCACGGTGGTGCGGCTCGATCTGGTCAGTCTTTCCGCCACCATGCGCGATGCCGCGGGCCAGCCGGTTCCCGAGCATCGCCAACGCATCGTGATGTCGCTTGAAGGCTTCGCCAACAGCTTCGAAGTGCTGCAGAACGCCATGAACGGGCTGATCGAGGCCGGCGCCATCCGCCGCAACGAGCCAAGCAATGTCATTCCGGTGAACCCGCCGCGGGCGCACGGGAATGGCCCGCAAAGCGCTTCACCCAATTTCGACTCCTAGGCGGTTTTCCTTGCCATGCAGGCGTCTGTTCAAACCGGGCCGGAATGCCTTGCCGCGGCCCTGCGCCATCATGGCCTTGATGGCAATGCCGGCCGGCTCGTGGCCGAGCATGCTATCGGCACTGAAGGGGTCGGCTTCGAGCTGATGCTGCGCATGGCGCGGGACGGGGGCTTGCGGGCCCGCCGTATCAAGGTCAAGCCGGCCGCTATCCTGCGGCTGGGCCAGGCTTATCCGGCGCTGGCGCGGCTCGAGAATGGCAACTGGGTTTCGATTTTGGGCGCCGACAAAGACGAGGGCGGCCAAGTCGTGCTGCGCCTCTTTGATCCGCTCGCAACTGCCGCCGGCGGGGTGATCGCGGTCAAGCTCGAGCAGTTCGCCAAGCGCTGGGCTGGCGAGTTGCTGCTGGCAAAGCGGAGCTATGCCCTGGCCGATCCCGAGCAGCCCTTTGGCTTTGCCTGGTTCGTGCCGGAGATCCTGCACCAGCGCCGACTGTTTCTCGATGTCGCAGTTGCAGCGTTGTTCTTGTATGCGCTGGGCTTGGCCACGCCGATCTTCTTCCAGCTGGTGATCGACAAGGTGCTGGTGCACCAGAGCTATTCGACGCTCATCGTCCTCGCCATCGGGGTTGGGGTTGCACTGGTGTTCGAGGCTGTGTTCGTGTTCCTGCGGCGCTACCTGCTGATCTACGCCACCAACCGGATCGACATTCGCATCGCGACGCGCACATTTCGGCATCTCCTCGACCTGCCGATCAACTTTTTCGAGCGCTCCTCGGCCGGCGTGCTGGTCAAGCACATGCAGCAATCCGCCCGGATCCGCGAGTTCCTCACCGGGCGGCTGTTCCTGACCATGCTCGACACGCTGTCGCTGCTGGTCTTTATTCCGGTGCTGCTGATGTACAGCGTGCCGCTGTCGCTGATCGTGCTGGGCTTCAGCGCCATGATCGCACTGGTGGTAGCGCTGCTGGTGGCGCCGTTTCGCAAGCGGCTGGCTGCGCTCTATGCAGCCGAAGGAGAGCGGCAGGGCCTTCTGGTAGAAACCATGCATGGCATCCGCACGCTCAAGTCCCTCGCGATGGAGCCGTTGCAGCGCCGGGTTTGGGATGACCGCTCGGCCCAGACCATCAATACGCGCTTCAAGGTCGAGACTATCTCGATCACCGCCCAGGCTGTGACCGGGTTGTTGGAGAAGCTGATGGCTGTGGCGATCATCGGCGTGGGGGCGCTCCTCGTGTTCGATGGCGCGATGAGTGTGGGGGCGCTGATCGCCTTCAACATGCTGGCGGGCCGGGTGTCCGGGCCTTTGGTGCAGATCGTCACCATGGTGCACGAATACCAGGAAGTGGCGCTGTCGGTGCGCATGCTGGGCGAGGTGATGAACGAGAAGGTTGAGCGCAGCGGCAATAGCGAAGGCTTGCGCCCTGACCTGGGCGGCGCAGTGGAGTTCCAGGATGTATCGTTCCGCTATCGCCCTGATGGGGCCTTTGCGCTCAACGAGATCAGCTTTGCCGTGCCCGATAATTCGATCATGGGGGTGGTTGGGCGCAGCGGCAGCGGCAAGAGTACCTTGACCCGGCTGATCCAGGGCCTTTATCCGATCCAGCAGGGGGTGATCCGTATCGGCGGGCATGATCTGCGCGAGCTCGACCTCAACCATCTGCGGCGCAGCGTGGGCGTAGTGCTGCAGGACAATTTCCTGTTCCGCGGCACCGTGCGCGACAACATCGCGGCGGCGAAGCCCGATGCAAGCTTTGAGGACGTGGTGGAAGCGGCCCGGCTGGCGGGGGCCATGGAGTTCATCGAGCAGCTGCCCCGCGGCTTTGACACGTTGATCGAGGAAGGGGCCGAGAACCTCTCGGGCGGGCAGCGCCAGCGACTCTCGATCGCGCGAGCGCTCGTCACTAATCCGCGTATTCTGATCCTGGATGAAGCGACCAGTGCGCTGGATCCCGAAAGCGAAGCCATTGTCAAGCAGAGCATCAAGGGCATTGCTGCGGGGCGTACGGTGATCATCGTTTCGCACCGTTTGTCGATGCTGACCGATGCCGATGCTATCCTCGTGATCGACCGTGGGCGACTGGTGGATGTGGGACCCCACAGCCAGCTGGTCTCGCGCTGCACCACTTATCGCCATTTGTGGAACCAGCAAATGAAGCTTGTCGGATGAGCGCCTCGCCAAGACAGCCCAAACGGGTGAAGCGCTCGGACCGGCCTGAGCTCAGGCTGGTGGAGCCCGGCACTGTGCCTGAGATCCTCGACTTCCAGACCGATGCGATCGCGCTGGAGGAACGACGACCACCGGTGACCGCGCGGCTGACGCTCTACCTTGTGGCTGCGGCCATCGGCGTTGTGCAGCCATTCGAGACCGCAATTGTCCAGTCCGTCGCCGTCAAGCCGGGCGATATCGTGCGCAAAGGGCAGTTGCTGGCGACGCTTGATCCCACCTTTGCCGATGCCGATGCCGGCCAGCTGCAGGCTAAGCTCGCGGGCTTTCACGCGCAGATCGCGCGTATCCAGGCTGAGCTCTCGGGCGCTGACTACGTGCCGCCTCGCGACGCTTCGCCTGAAGCGGTGATGCAGGGGGAGCTGGCGCGGCAGCGCCGCGCGGCGTTCGAAGCTCGGCTGGCCGACTTCGACGCGCAGATTGGGCATGGCGAAGCGCTGATGCAGGCGGCCAGGGCGCAGGAAACCACTTTGGGCGCTCGGCTCGCGGGTTTGCGGGAAATCCAGGACATGCATTCGACACTCGCCGAAAGCGGCAATGGTTCGCGGCTGGCATTCCTGCAAAGCCGCGACCTGGGTCTGGAGCTCGAAGTCACGCTGACCCAAGTCCAGGGGCAATATGCCGAGGCCCTGCACGGGTTGGAGCAAGTGCGGGCCGAGCGGCAGAACTTCATCGAGGATTATCGCCGCCAAACGCTCGAAACCCTGGTCGAGCTCGAGGACAAGCAGGCGGGGATCAACGAGGAGGTGCGCAAGGTTGCGCTGCGTACGGCCATGTCGCATCTGGTGGCGCCGGCAGATGCTGCCGTGCTCGAAGTCGCGCAACGTTCCGAAGCCTCGGTGGTGCAAGCGGCCGAGCCGCTCGTGACGCTGGTGCCGCTCAATGTCGCGCTGGAAGTGGAGGTGGCTGTTCCCAGCAACGATATCGGCCATCTGAGCGTCGGCGATGCTGCACGGATCAAGTTCGATGCCTTCCCATTCCAGGAACATGGCACGGTGGCGGGGACCATCACCTCGATAAGCGAGAACTCGTTTGCCAAGCAGCCTGGCGAGGATCCCGCAGGCGGGGCTGCGTTCTACCGGGTCCGCATCGGGTTGGGAGAGGACAAGCTGCGGCAGGTGCCGGCGGATTTCCGCCTCCTGCCGGGTATGACGGTTTCGGCGGAAATTCATGCAGGGGAGCGGAGCGTGATTTCCTACTTCCTGTATCCGCTCGTGCGGGGGATCGATGAAAGCTTGCGCGAACCCTAGGAACGGACCGGCGGGTCAGCTGCGCAGATCCTGCACTACGGCGCGCGAGCGCCAGGCATAAAGCATCCAGCCGAACTCATAGGGCCGGCATTCGCGGTCGATCTTGCCGGGTGGCAGCAGGGCATTGAGGCCAGGCAGGTGCCAGCCCTTCTTGAGCGCAGTGGTGCCGGCAGCGATCCGACGGGCCAGCTTGGATGGCTCGGTGCGCCCGACCTTGCGCCAGATGACGCTGTGCTGTTCGGAAATCGTCGGCTGATCAGTTTCAGGATGATCATCGAGCCAGCCGAGGCCCTTGACGATGGCGGCCCGGTGGTCCTGTCCACCGGCGTCCAGCAGATCGAGCAGGGCCATCGGCGCCATGGCATGCTGGTGCACGCTGTAGACCGGATAGCCTTCAACCACGCTGCCGTCGCGCGTATCGTAGTGCCACCACCATTGCCCGGCCGGACCCTGCAACTGCACTATACGGGCAGCGCAAGCGTCGGCCGCCTGCAAGGCCGCCTGGTTGTTGTCGGCATAACCAAGGCGCGCCATCGCCTGGATGGGGTAGACCTGATCGGCGAACGAGCCGACATGGCCGCGCGCCCAGCCAGCAGCCGAGACGGGGCTGACATGTGGGAAGATGCCGCTGGGCGATTGTGCATCGCGCAGCATGATCCAGGCCAGATCCTTGACCCGGCGTGTGTCGCCTAGTTGCTGGCCCGCAACGGCGGCGGTCAGGGCCCAGGCGCAAGGCACCAGCTCAACGCTTTCGCTTTCAGCCAGGATGTCGACGAGAATATCGAAGAGGTTGCGCGCAAAGACCCCAGCCGTTTCCGCCGCGGCCCAAGCAGCCAGCGCCACCGCACCAGGCTCGCGCGACTGGGCCGCCCGATCGATGCAGGACATGGCCAGCTCCTTGGCGTTATGGCCATGCAGCACACCGCGCTGCACCGTTTCAGGCATCCAGGCCAAGCCTTGGGCCACATTGACAGTGTAGCGCAGATTGTCGCCTTCCGGCCGGGTTGGGCCGCCCTTTTTGAGGTCAGTGCTGCGCATGGTGTGGGGAAACCGCAGGTTCGGCATGGCCATGTGGCGCAAGCCATCGACCGCAAGGCTGCAGAGCCTGGGCAGGCGTTGGCGCGCCGCTGGGTGTTCCTCGGCCAGCTGCAAAATGCGATCGAACTCAGGTCCGTGCACTCGCTTGGGGCCAGGATTGGAGTCGAAATCCTGCAACATGTTGCTACCCTTGATTTTCCCTGCGGGCGCTAAGCACGACAACCGCTAGAATCCGAGATTTGCATGGGGTGTGGTGGCGCGCACTTCGCTCTTATGATGCAGACAGAAGCGGGCGGGCTCACCCGGGCGAACTAGCCTTACGCAGCAGGTCCGGGGGCACAGGCTAGCGATTCCACATGTTGACCATGCTGGACGCGTTGTCGTGCCATGTCAGCTGCAGCATGCGGCGGGAGCGGTAAAGCCGGACGCGGGTGACGCAGCTGAGGGCGAGAAGCCTCTCCCGCAGGCTTCCGGCACGATCTGAACGCCAGATGCGCGCCACTTCAAGCGCCGGCGAGGCAGCAATCACGGCGCTTTTTGCAAGCCATTTGAGCCGCCCCTGGGGCCCGCGCGCGTCCCTGAACTCATGCGCCACGTGACGATCCCACCGGCGCGCCAGTTCGCTGAAGCACTTGCAGGAAGGGGTATAAACGCGGGCCTCTGCGAGGAAGGCGATGCGGTGCCCCTTGGCGGTGGCGCGCTGGCCCCATTCGGTGTCCTCCATGGTGCCTATGCCGCCAAACGGCCCTACCTGCCGGAACACTTCGGCCCGCACGGCCATGTTGCCGGTGGCGGCAAAGCCGTAGCGCTCGACATATTCGCGGGCCCGATAGCTAAAAATGTTCTCATAGGCCTCGATGGCGGTGAGCTGATTTGGATCGGTCGGCCTGATGCGGATGTCGCCACCAACAATGTCGGTTTCCGGGTGCTGGGCAAGCCAGGCGACGATGCTCGCGAGCCAATTGGGCGCGGCCACGCAGTCGGCGTCGATAAAGGCTAGGATGTCGCCTGCGGCCTCCGCCGCCCCGAGATTGCGCGCAGGTCCAGGCCCCGGAACGGGCTGCACAACCATGCGCGCTTGCGGCACGGCAGCAATCGCAGCATGCGGCAGCTGCCGCGAGCCATTGTCGACAACGATGATCTCGAACTGAATACCCGAGCTGCGCTGCCGTGCCAGCGAAGCAAGGCACGCGGCCAAGTCAGGTTCGTTTAGATGCGGAATGATGATGCTAACCAGCGGCGGTTTAGCCATTCTGATGCGCCCTCGCCAAGTAGCGAAGCCTTTTTGCTCCGCATGTTTGCCCCAGGGCCAACTGTCATCCGGCGGCTCCACGGTAGCAATAATCCGATCGCGGACCTGCTCTAGCTCAGAAGGCTGGTGTCACGCCCCGATGTGTGCAGATCACAGAAGCGCGAGCCCTCGATAGATTTGTGTTAATTGCGGCTTTGGTGGAGGGATCGACGTCGTGACAATCCGGGACCTTGCCAAGGATACAAGCGGGCAATTCCATACCGCGCCGTTTTGCGTCGTGGGAGCGGGGATTGCGGGACTGCTGCTGGCCACCCGGTTGGCGCGCCGTAACCGGAAGGTCATAGTGGTTGAGAGCGGCGGGGCCTCGTTCGATCCCGATATCCATCAGCTCAACGACATCGATGACGCGGGGGGGCGCTATAGCCGCGCCCTGACCGGTCGCTATCGCGGGCTTGGTGGCTCTTCCTCACGCTGGGGCGGCCGGATGATCCCCATTGCCGGGTTCGACCAAGGTATGCGCGACCATATCGAGCAACCCGAATGGCCGGTCGCCCCACACATTCTGGGGCGCTATCAGCAGGAGCTGGAGGCGCTGTTTTGTGTGGGCCATGATCGGTTCGATGACCTCGACGCCGCCGCTCCTGGCGCTGCCGATCTGCTCGTCGACACCGGCGGAGACTTCGTCACCCGCTGGGCGAAATGCCCGACTTTCAAGCGCTGCAACATTGTTTCCGTGCTGGGGAAGGAAATCCGGTCCAATCCAAACATCACCGTTTGGCTGAATGCCACAGTATGCGGGTTCGATGTCGACGCGGAGGCGGGAAAGCTGCGTGGCATTACGGCCAGGAGCCTGTACGGGCACGAGCTGACTGTGCACGCCGGGGAATTCGCCATTGCCGCTGGTACCATTGAATCCACGCGCCTGTTGTTGCTGCTGGACGACGCCAGCAACAATCGCGCATTTGAGCGAACGGACGCCCTGGGGCGTTACTTCCAGGATCATCTCAAAGCCGAGGTAGCTGTAGTGGATCGCAAGCGGGCCGACTTCAGCAATCATCTGCTGAGCTGCCGCTTTGTGCGTGGCACGCGCCGCGACCTGCACTTGGAGTTATCCGGCAGCGCCCAGCGCGAGGACGGGGTTTCGAGCGGGTTCATTTATGTTGCCATGGATATGGGCGATAGTGGGCTGGCGGCGATCAAGAGCATTGCCAAGGGCGTGCAAAGCCAGAAGGTCGATACCCGCCATATCGGGACAGCCGTCAAAGATGTGGGGCTGTTGGCCAAAAGCGCGTTCTGGCGCTTGTGGCACAAGCAGCTCTACGTGCCTCCGGCCGTGGACCTGCGGCTGATGTCACTGGTTGAGCAATTGCCGGA
>JAQSXP010000156.1 GCA_029256605.1 Devosia sp.
CGGCGCTTGTCGTTGGAGCGCACCACCCGCCAGGGGGCATGGGGCACATCGGTCTGCTCGAACATGGCATTGCGCGCTTCAGTGTAAGCGTCCCAGCGCCCGAGCGCTTCGATATCGATGGGGGAAAGCTTCCACACCTTGAGCGGATCATGGCGCCGGTCATGAAAGCGCTTGAGCTGCATTTCCCGCCCAATGGAGAGCCAGAACTTGAACAGGTGAATGCCGTCATTGGTAATGCTGCGTTCGAACTCGGGCGCTTCCTTGAGGAAATGCTGCACCTGCTCGGGCGTGGCATAGCCCATAACTCGTTCAACGCCCGCCCGATTATACCAGGAGCGATCGAACAGCACGGTTTCCCCGCCTGCGGGCATCCATTCCACATAGCGCTGGAAGTACCATTGGGTGCTTTGCCGGTCATTCGGCTTGGGCAGCGCGGCGATCAGATTGTGCCGTGGGTTGAGATTGGTCAAATAGGTCTTGATGGTGCCGCCCTTGCCCGCAGCATCGCGGCCCTCGAACACCACCATGACCCGCTCCTCGGTGGCCAGCAGATGGGCCTGGAGCAGCACGAGCTGCTTCTGCAACTCATACATTTCGGCTTCATAGGTCTCGAGCTCGAGCTTGTCGGCATAGGGATAGCCGCCCGAGCGCATCGCCTTCTTCTTGATGGCTTCGGGCAGTTTGGGATCGTCGATATCAAAGCCCTCAATAGGATCGCTCAATTCTGTCGCTCCGCTGTCACCTGGTCCGTGCTATAGTGATTATTCGCACGCAAGAGCCGCCAAACTTGGGCGGTCGGTAAACCAAAGCCAATGGTCGACGCCAACATTCCGCAAACAGTTTCATCGGCCGACACTGCACGGGCTCCAAGAATGCCTGTCCAGTCCGTCTTGCTGCTGGCTGTGGTTGGCGTGCTGCTGGTGCTGGTGATCTGGTTTGACCTCAGCTGGCTGGGCGCTTTCCTCGCTTTCGGGCTGTTGGCGGCAACCATCCTGGCTCTACCGATCGCCACCCGCTCTGCCGCTGTAATCGTGCCGCCGGGTGAGGCGCGGACGGGGGAGGGCACGGGCAGCGATGCTGCCCTAGCCGCCTTTGCCGATGCGCTGGTTGATCCCTGCCTCGTGCTCGATAGTCGCTCCAACCTTGTGCACGCCAATGGGGCTGCGCGCCGGCGCTTTCCCGCCATCGGCGTGGGCCGCCGGCTGACCCTGGCGCTGCGCAACCCGCAGCTACTGCAAGCCGTCGAGGCGGCCCAACGCACCGGCCGGGTCCAGACAGTGGAAATTCACGAAACCCTGCCTTCGGAAACCTGGGACAAGGTGGTGATCGCCCCGCTCCTGCGGTCCGGCGAGCATCCCGATCAACTGGTGATGACGGTGCAAAGCCTGACCGAGCTCAAGCGCGTCGACGCCATGCGTTCCGATTTCATTGCCAATGCCAGCCATGAACTGCGCACGCCCCTGGCTTCCCTGCTGGGGTTCATCGATACGCTATTGGGGCCGGCGGCAAATGATCCGGCGGCGCGCGAGCGTTTTTTAGGCATTATGCGCGGCCAGGCTGATCGCATGAGCAAGCTGGTCGATGATCTCTTGTCGCTGTCGCGCATCGAGATGCACCAGCATATCCGGCCCACGGCGACGATCGAGCTTGCCGGCCTCTTGCGGGAGGTCCGCGACGGACTGCAAACCCAAGCCGAGGCGGCCCAACTCGATTTCGTCCTGAGCCTGCCCGAGGGGCCGGCCCAAACAACCGGCGATCGCGGGCAGCTCTATGAGGTGTTCGAGAACCTCCTCGACAATGCGCTCAAATACGGCGTCGGCGGCAAGACGGTCGAGGTCGTGCTGCAGCCCGCCAACAAGCCCGGTTTTGCCCACCAGGTCAGCGTCATCGATCACGGCCCCGGCGTGCCACCCGAGCATGTGCCGCGCCTGACGGAGCGGTTTTATCGCATCGATGCTGAAACCAGCCGCAAGCGCAAGGGCACCGGCCTTGGGCTCGCCATCGTCAAGCACATTGTCAGTCGTCACCGCGGGCAACTCAGCATCCGCAGCCAGCTGGGCCAAGGCATGCGGGTGGACGTGCTGCTGCCGTAAGCGCCCAGAGGCCGGCGCCCGCACTTTGATCGTGACTTAATTGTTGGGGTTTTTCGCCTTGCTAGGCTAGGGGGGCGACGCGGCAACTCTGCCTTGTGCAGGTGCCACTCACCGGGTGCGGGCGCTGCTGCGCCCGCCAGCGCGTCGCTGCTTAGCGGCGCTTCTTGTCGATCTGGTGGTAAGCGCGGCGCGAATGGAATTCGCAGTAGGGGCCGCTTTCCTGGGCATGGCCGCCGCAGAAGTAGAAGTCCTTGGAGAGCGGGTCGCCGATCGGCCACTTGCAGGTCTGCTCGCTCAGCTGCAGCAAGCTAAGGCGCTTGTCTTCGGGGATGAAGATTTCAGCGGCGACGGGTGCCACATAGAGCTGGCTTTCCATCTCGGGGCTGACGGCGAGGGCCGTGGCGCCGATCGACTGGGGCCGGCTGGCCATCTGCCGGGGCTTGGAGGCTGCCGCGGCCGCCGAAGTCATCGGGCTCGACGATCCGGTGGAAGGAGAAGACATCCGGCGGGGCGCCGGACGGGGGGCGGGCCGCGAACGGGCTGCCGTGTTGGTCGGCTTGGCGCGGGCCGAAAGCTTGAGGCGGTGCACTTTGCCGATCACCGCATTGCGGGTGACACCTTCACCCAGTTCACCAGCGATCTGGCTGGCGCTCAAACCTTCCATCCAAAGCTTCTTCAAGAGCTCCACGCGGTCGTCTGTCCAGCCTTGGGGCTGTGTCTCCGAAACCATTGTCAAAGCAGAATCCTTCATTGTCCCGCCAGAAGCTCCGGCAGTCGTGGTCGTCTACACATCGTATGTCTAGCGGGTCCGCCACACGAGATATCGTGCTCCCGATAGGTCAGAGAGTACGCCATCGCTGGAATCGGGATCAAGAGTCCCCCCGAACTTTCCCCGGAAAATGAATGGTTAAGACGGAGTAAAGAAAGCTTGAGTCAAATCAGGCACTTGCCTGCGGCCACATTGACTTTGCTCGCTGAAACGGCTCAATTGCCCGCGCGACGCGCTGCAGATTATGGCGCGTTTTTGATTTTTTCCGGGGTGTAGTTGCAGAATTGCTGCGCTCCGGCCCATCGCCCGCTGATCAAGAAGGATTGCACCACCATGTCTGCGCTCTACGGCACCTATGCCCGCTCCGGTCTCGCCTTTGAGCGAGGCGAGGGCATGCGCCTGTACGACCAGAATGGCGTGGCCTATCTCGATTTCCATTCCGGCATCGCGGTCAACGCCCTGGGCCACGGCGACCCACACCTGGTGGGCGCGCTCAAATCCGCCGCCGACAAGGTCTGGCACACTTCCAATGTCTTCACCATTCCCGAGCAGGAACGGTTGGGCCAGCGGCTGGTGGATGCCACTTTTGCGGATTCTGTGTTCTTCACCAATTCGGGCGCCGAGGCGCTTGAATGCGCCATCAAGACCGCGCGGCATTATTTCTGGGCCAAGGGCGAAACCGACCGCTACGAGATCATCGCCTTTACCGGCTCCTTCCATGGCCGTACCCTGGGCACCATCGCCGCCGGTGGCAATCCCAACTACCTCGAAGGCTTTGGGCGCCGGCTCTGTGACGAGTACGGCATGCTGCTGGTGCTCGATGAAGTGCAGTGCGGCTATGGCCGCACCGGGCGTTTCTTTGCCTTTGAGTGGAGCAATATCACGCCCGATATCGTAGCCGTTGCCAAGGCCATTGGCGGTGGCTTCCCGCTGGGTGCGTGCCTCGCCCGCGGCGAGGTTGCGGCGTCCATGGTTCCGGGCACCCATGGCTCGACTTATGGCGGTAACCCGCTGGCCACTGCCGTAGGCAATGCGGTGCTCGACCGGATCATGGAGCCGGGCTTTATCGAGCATGTCGATCAAATGGGCCAGCGCCTGGCCTGGCACCTGCAACAGCTGGCGCAGCGCTTCCCGGACCAGGTGCTCGAACTGCGCGGCAAGGGCCTTCTCGCTGGCATCAAGATCACCCCCCCTGTGCGCGACTTTGTCGAGCGCCTGCGCAGCGATCACCAATTGCTGGCGATCGGCGCCGGCGACAATGTGCTGCGCCTTCTGCCGCCATTGATCGTCACCGAGGCCGACATCGAAGAAGCAGTGGGCAAGATCGCTGCCGCTTTCGAGGCCATCCAGGCAGAGACCAACTGATCGCTGCACTGCAGCCAAAGAACAACCGGACCCAGCTGACATGACCGGCGAACCAAGACATTTTCTCAATATCGACGACTTCACCTATGGCGAGCTGCGCGGCATGCTCAACACGGCCGTTTCCCTCAAGGACCGGCTCAAGCAAGGCGATCGTCCCCAGCTCCTCAAGGATAAGGTGCTGGCGATGATCTTCGAGCGCCAATCCACCCGAACGCGCGTGTCCTTCGATGTCGGCATGCGCCAGCTCGGGGGTGAAACCCTGATGCTCTCCGGCCAGGAAATGCAGCTGTCGCGCGAAGAAACGCTGCAGGACACCGCGCGGGTGATGAGCCGCTATGTCGACGCCATCATGATCCGCATCCTCTCCCATGCCGACCTCGTGGAGCTGGCCGAAGGCTCGAGCGTACCCGTGATCAACGGCCTCACGCGCCGCGCTCACCCTTGCCAGATCATGGCCGATCTCATGACCTTTGAAGAGCATCGCGGTCCCATCAAGGGCGCCAAGGTCGCCTGGGTCGGCGACAGCAACAATGTGCTCCATTCCTGGGTCAACGCCGCTGAACTCTTTGAGTGCGAGCTGACCATCGCGGTGCCCGACGAGTACTGGCCCGAAAAAGATTTAATGGAAGACATCAAGAAGGCCGGCTCCTGGGTCAAGCTGATCGAAGATCCGCGCGAAGCAGTAGCCGGCGCCGATCTGGTGATCACCGACACCTGGGTGTCGATGGGTGACACCGATGCCGCCGAGCGCCGCCGGGTCTTGAAACCCTACCGTGTGGACACCAATTTGATGGCGCAGGCAAACAAGGACGCCTTGTTCATGCACTGCCTGCCTGCCCATCGCGGCGACGAAGTGACCGACGAAGTGATCGACGGTTCGCAGTCGGTGGTGTGGGATGAGGCGGAAAATCGCCTCCACGCACAAAAAGCCATTCTGTGCTGGGCCTTCGGGGTCGAAACGAACTGAAAACTGCATCCGGCCGCGGCCGGATCAGCGCCACACCACTGTGCTGGTTCTCGCTCGGGAGCCGAGTTGCCACCCGCCAGGTCGGTGACGGCAAAGGCAGTGACAGGTTCGGTTGACTGTTCTGGGTAACCAGCCTTGCGAAAGTTTAAGCCAATGACGGACACTGCTGCCTCCGAGAACCTGATGTCGTCCCTGGGCCTTGATCGCCCTGAAACCGGCGATGACGCCGTGGTGCCATTCACGCTCGACAAGCTCGATACGCGCGGCCGCTCCGTGCGTCTGGGCGATGCGCTCGACACCATCCTGTCGCGCCACGCCTATCCCGCTCCCGTCGCGCGCCTCTTGGGTGAAGCAGTGGTGCTGGCCGCCCTGATCGGCTCCTCGCTCAAATTCGAGGGTCGTTTCATCATGCAGACCCAGACCGATGGTCCGGTGAACCTGATCGTTGTCGATTTCGATGCGCCCGATGGCCTGCGCGGCTATGCGCGCTTTGACCGCGAAGCGCTCACCAAGGCTGCCGAAGAAGGTAAGCTCCAGCCCGGCCAGTTGCTCGGGCACGGTCATCTTGCCATGACCATCGACCAGGGCCCGCATACCGAGCGCTATCAGGGCATTGTTGCACTCCACGGGAACTCGCTCGAGGAAGTGGCGCATACTTATTTCATGCAGTCCGAGCAGATCCCTACCATGGTGCGGCTGGCGGTTGCCGAGTTCACCCGCAAGGGCGATCACCGCCCTCATTGGCGCGCCGGTGGCATTCTGATCCAGCACCTGCCCGAAACCGGCATGTCGGTGATGGCTGATCTGCCCGGCGATGGCGATTGGGACAATCCGGAAACCGCCGACCCCGATTTCGAGGAGCCCGACGGCTGGAACGAAGCCAAGACCCTGCTGGCAACGCTGGAAGACGTCGAGCTGGCCGATCCCGATTTGTCACCTGAGCGGCTGCTGTTCCGCCTCTACCATGAAACGGGTGTGCGCGTGTTCTCGCCCCTGCCCATGGTCGAGCGCTGCACCTGTTCGGCTGACCGCATCGAGGACATGCTGGCCAATAGTTTCTCGTCTGAGGAGCGTCAGGAAATGGCGGTAGACGGGGAGATCGAAGTTGTGTGCGAGTTTTGCTCGACCGCCTACCGGTTCAATCCGCATCAGTTCGACGCCAAGCACTAAGTATCCCTGAAGTATTTCATTGGGCCGTCACCCCGAAAGGAGTGGCGGTCTTTTGCTGCGTAAACCTTTTATGCAGATCTTCCTTGTGTTGCGTAGTTGCTGTGCCAGTATAAACCCCTAAGGGGCTGGGGCGCGACCGGGATGTCCGATGCTGTGGAGCTGATCAGGCAGATTCTGGGCGTCCATTCCCTTGATCCCGATCTTGCCCTCACCGTTCTCGAAACCGCGCTTGAGCGCGAAGTCGATCCGCTCCACTACTGCGCCACGGTGCTTGGCATCAGCGATGCCGCCTTAATGGAGCGCGCGGCGGGCTGGCTTGGCCTCGCCTTTTACCCGAAAGTGCCGAGCCATCTGGAAGGCCAGTTGGCGCCCCTGCATCTGGAGGCACTCCGGGACGTTCGGCTGGTGCGTCTCAAAGTGCTGGACCGCGATGTCGCCTTCTGCGCGCCCGATTTTCTAGGGCTGCTGCGCCTCAAATCGGCGCTGGGCCGCCATCCGGAACTGGCGCGCTGTCTTTGCCTGGTTCCCGAAAGGAGCTTGCGCAGCTATCTCGTGCGCGGTGCCGGCGGGGCGCTGATCGATAGTGCCCGTCAAAATCTGACCCGGCGCTGGCCGCGCGCTGCCGCGCAACTGGAACTGACGAGGGGCGCCCGCTCCGCTTTCGTTCTCGCCATAGCTGTATTGGTCGGGCTGATCCTGATGGCGCCCTATGTCAGCCAACTCTGGCTCTTGCCTTTCGCCGTCCTGCTGCTGGTGGTCCCCGCGCTGGTGCGGATCGCCGCCTTGGCGGTGCCAGCCGCTGACCCGCCCCCGGCGAGCGCGCGGGGAGACGATGCCGACCTACCCGTCTATTCCGTACTAATCCCCCTGCGCGACGAAGCCGCGATGGTGCCGCAACTGGCAAAGGCCATGCTGGCGCTCAACTATCCTGCCGACAAGCTCGACGTCATCTTCGTGGTTGAGGCCAGTTCCGGGACCACGGTGCAGGCCGTGCAGGCGCAGCTTGGCTATCCGCAATTCTCCCTGGTCGTCGTTCCCGATGCGCTGCCGCGGACCAAGCCCAAGGCTCTCGATTTCGCCCTGCCGCTCTGCCGGGGCGAGTTCGTGGTGATCTTTGATGCCGAAGACACGCCTCATCCCGACCAGCTCTGGCGCGCAGCGCAGCGCTTCCGAGATGCACCGCAGCTGCAATGCGTCCAAGCGCGCCTCCTGATCGACAACGGTTCGGAAAACTGGCTGACAGCCCTGTTCGCCGGCGAATATGCCGGCCTCTTTACCGTGCTGCTGCCCGCGCTGGCTCGCTGGGGTCTGCCCATGCCTCTGGGTGGCACCTCCAACCACTTTCGGATATCGACCCTGCGTCGCATGGGTGGGTGGGACGCCTTCAACGTCACCGAAGACGCCGATCTCGGCATGCGCTTGGCCCGGCTGCATCATGCGGTGGAAACCATCGATGTTCACACCTCCGAAGAAGCGCCTACCCAGCTGGGCACCTGGATGGCGCAACGCTCGCGCTGGATGAAGGGGTGGATGCAAACCTTCATCGTTCACAACCGCAGCCCGAGGCTCTTGCTGCTCCATGCTGGCTTTGGCCGGATGCTGGCCTTCGAGATCATGATCCTGAGCATGATCCTCGCTCCCATCCTGCATGTGGGCTTCATCGCCACCCTGTCGGCGCGCTGGGTCTTAGGCGTGGCCCCCTGGGCGCATGGCTGGGATCTGTGGTCCCTGCTGTATCTTGCCATTTTCCTCCTCGGCTATGGCAGTGCGGTCGCCACGACCTGGGCCGGGTTGCAGCGCTCGGGGCGCCGGGAGCTGTTGCTGGTTCAACTCCTGCTGCCCTTTTATTGGTTGCTCACCGCCGCCGCGACCCTGCGCGCCCTGCACGAACTCACCAATCGGCCCTTCTACTGGAGCAAGACCCGGCATCGGCCGGTCGCGCGTGGCTACACCCGGCCAGTGCGGCCCGCCCGCGGCGCCTGGCACTTATTCGCTGGACGGTAATAAAGCTATGCGCCAAGTGCATGGGTGCGGGTAGAACTCTTGTCGAAAGGTCAAATTTTCAGGGGGCCTTGCGATAGAAATGATCTGAACGCATGGCTCCAATACGTCTTTGGCTCTGGTCCATCGGGCGCGGCACGACCATCTTAAGCTCATGGAAGCGGCCGGGCATTGTGCCGGGCTTGAATGAGGACCTGATCATGAGCACCCTGCGCAGCAAGAATTTGTTTGCGACCCTTGGCACCATCGTTGATGTT
>JAQSXP010000157.1 GCA_029256605.1 Devosia sp.
TCGGTATCGGTGTCGAGCGTGCGCACTTCGGCTGAAATGCCGTGTCGGCGCAAATGGCGCGCGAGATCGCCGGCCGACAGGCCATCCTCGTCCTGGCGCAGCGACACGATGATCACCTGGCTGGCCTGTTCCAGAAAGGGCATGGCCTCGGTGATGGCGCGCACCGCTTCCCGGCTGCCGTCCCAGGCGACGGTGACGGTGCTAAAGCTATTGGTCTGCCGCCCATCCTGGGGCACGAAGAGGCACGCCCGGCCCGAGCCGAACAGCACCGAGACTTCCATGTTGACGTCCTCGACCGGATCTTCCTCGGGCCGGGCGGCGACAAAGAGATCGGCGACCCGGGCGCGCGCGGCCATGGCCTGCCCGGCATCGCCCGACAGCACATCGAGCCGGCGCACATCATGGGGAATGCCTAGATCGTTGAACCGGTGCTTGAGCTTGTTGAAGCTTTCGTCGGCCCGCGCGGCCGATTGCTCGAACCAGGGTTCCATCCCGGCCATCACCAGCGGGTCGAGATCGGAGGTTTCGGGCAGGATATGGACATATAGTCCCGTCAGATGCGCATCGAACCGGTTGCCGATGGACTCGGCAATGCCCAGGCGCGCCTGGTCCTGGTCTGAACCATTGAGATGAACCACGATGTTCTTGATCATTTTCGAGCCCTTTTCCGGTTAGGATTGCTGCGCATTGAGCGCCCCGGCCTGGGGGCGAAGTTGCTTTTCGAGCACGACGAGCGTGGGTTCGCCCGCCACGGCGCGGGACGCGAACCCCATCTCCCGCTCCAGCTGGATGGCCGAAAGATTGGAGCGATCTTCGATCGATTGCAGCCGCTCCACGCCCTGGGCCTGGGCAAAGCGGGTGACATGGCCCAGCAGCTCCCAGCTGACCCCGCGGCTTTTGAAATCCTGGCGGATCGAGATGGCAACCTCGCCCACCGCCATGGCGTCGTCGCAAGCCAGCATGGCCGTGGCGATCACGTCGCCGCTGCGAGGATCGATGGCAACAAAGCTTTCCGTGCGGTGGTGATCGACCTCGGTCATCTCCCGCAGGCGATCACCGCACACCTGCTTGACGGTGCTGAGGAAGCGGAAGCGCAGATCCTCAGGCGAGACATGGCCGAAAAACGCCTGCAGCGCCGCCTCGTCGCCCGGAGCGACGGGGCGAACATGAAAGCGAAAGCCGGTGCGGGTCGTCAGATCGGTTTCCCATTGGGCCATGAGGGTGGCGCTCCTCGTCCATTGCCCCGGCATGGTGCCGGATGGTGGCCCGCACCATGCCCCATCCGCAAACCGGCGTTTTGACGCTTATCAATTCCCGCGCGTCCTCCCGCCGCCCCCCCATCCCCATCGCCAGCAAACGCCCGCGCGAATGCATGGGGGGTTTACCACCTCGTTAAGCTCACCCCGCAAAGCCGGGGAACGGCCGCCCTGAGCGCCCCGTTGGGGTAGCCATCCCGCCCGTGGGTGGAGACAAGGAAATCGCTCATGTCCGACATCATCTATATTCCCCAGCGCACGCTGGTGGTGGTCGCGGACGGCCATCAGGCCGTGCTGCTGCGCACCCATGGAATCAGGGCAAATCTGAGCCTGACCGAAGAGCGGCGGCTGACCCCGCAAAACCTCGACTGGGAGGGGCCCTCCGGCTCGCGCCCCGAGGAGCAGACGCCCCGGCAAACCGACGAGGCGACTTTTGCCAAGCAATTGGCCGAAGCGCTTTATGGGATGAAGCAGGCCAACAAGTTCGAGCATCTCGTGCTCGCCGCCGATCCCCAGACGCTGGGCCAGGTGCGCCAGTCCCTGCACAAGAGCGTGGCGGCCACGATCATGCTCGAGCTGGACAAGGAATTGACCAACCATCCCCTGCCCGAGATCGCCGCTGCCATTCGCGACGCCGCCGGCTAGGGCAGCGTCGCCCGGGGCTTGAGGGGCTTATCGCGCGAGCGCCGCCACATTGCGCACGGCCTGCAACAGGGCGGTGCGGGTGAAGGGTTTGGCGAGGAGCGGCACGTCACTGGGGCGGCGCGAGACATCCTCGAGATCGGCATAACCGCTGATGATAACGGCCGGCCATTGCGGGCGCTGTGCGCGGGCCGCAGTGATGAGATCGAGCCCCGACATGCTGGGCATGGCATAATCGGTGACGATGATATCAAAGCGCTCGGCCCCGGCCCGGATCAGCTCCAGCGCCTCGGTGCCGCTGGCGGCGCAGGTGACGCTATAGCCCGCGTCGCTCAGATGCATCTGGGTAAGATCGCGCAGACCCACGGCATCATCGACAAGGAGGATAGTCTGCCCGGCTGGGGCCGCGAGTTCGGGTTCGCTGACCGCAGCGCCCGCCACACCCTGGGTGTGGTCGATGCAGCGGGGCAGCCAGACTTCCATTACCGTGCCGGACCCCACAGTGCTTGAGGTCAGGAGCGTGCCGCCCGATTGCTGGGCAAAGCCCAGCACCGAGCTAAGACCAAGTCCCGTCCCTTTTCCCGCGTCCTTGGTGGTAAAGAACGGCTCGAGCACGCGCTCGAGCAGCTCGGGCGGAATGCCGGTGCCGGTATCGGCAACCGACAACACCACATAGTCGCCCGGCTTGAGATCGCCCTTGGCGGCGGCCAGATGCCGGTTGACGCCGGTAATGGTGACGGTGCCGCCGGTGGGCATGGCGTCGCGCGCATTAATGACAAGGTTCATCAGCGCCAGTTCCAGCTCGCCCCCATCCACAAAGGCAGGCCAAAGGGCGGCTTCCAGCTCCCAGTGGAGGGTGACGAGCCCGCCCAAAACGG
Source organism: Devosia sp. (assembly GCA_029256605.1). Lineage (GTDB taxonomy): Bacteria > Pseudomonadota > Alphaproteobacteria > Rhizobiales > Devosiaceae > Devosia. Next base: position 2,777 of record JAQSXP010000157.1, read on the forward strand.
GGGCGAGCAGGCCATCAAGCGCCTGGGCGACCTCTTCGATGCGAATGACTTCGGGCTGCAGGTTCTGCCGGCGCGAAAAGGTCAGCATGCGATTGACCAGATGCGCGCCCTGCTGGGCGGCATGGCGCATCATGGCCAAAACCTTAAGGCTGCGCTCGTCATGTTCGCCACGGCGCTCCAGGAGCCCGATGCCACTCAGGACCGACGCCAACAGATTGTTGAAGTCATGGGCGATGCCGCCGGTGAGCTTGCCGATGGCGTCGAGCTTTTGCGATTGCAGCAGCTGGTCCTGCAGGCGGCGCTGCTCGGTGATGTCGCGCAGCGTGCCAACAAACGTCCCCTCGCGCCCGGACACCGGCACGCGCTGATCCACGAACACCCGGTAAGCGCCGTCGCGATGCAGCCAGCGATATTCGCCCGGCTTGAACCCCTCGCCCTCCTCTTCGGGCCGCCGGTCATCGGGGTGGATACGACCCAGCCACAGCCGGCAATCCTCGGTAAAGGCCTCGGCAGTAAAGCCAGTCAGGCGTTCGACATCGCCGGCAATAAAGCTCGGCGCCCCGGCATCCGCTTCGATCTGATAAACAGCAAGTGGCAGCGAGCGCAGCAGCAGCGCCTGCCGCTCCTCGGCTTCGCGCAGCGCCTGGTCGGTACGCAGCTTTTCGGCCTGGGCGCGCAGCGCCTCGTGCAGCAGCACCTGTTCGCGCTCGGCATTGCGCTCGATCTCGCGGGTCTTTTCAAAGAGGCTGACAAAGATCTGCACCTTGGAGCGCAGAATGGTGGGATCGAAGGGCTTGAACACAAAATCAACCGCGCCGCTGTCATAGCCGCGCAGCAGATGGGCATCCTCCTTGTTGATCGCCGTCAGGAAAATGATCGGGGTATCGCGTGACTGTTCGCGCATGCGCACGAGCTTGGCCGTTTCATAGCCATCGATCCCGGGCATCAGCACATCGAGGAGGATCACCGCGAACTGCTCCTTGAGCAGGAACCGCAGCGCCTCGGTGCCCGAAGAGGCGGTGACGATCTCGGCAATATCCTGAAGCACTTCGCTCAGCGCCAGGAGATTGCGCGGATCGTCATCCACCACCAGGACGCGCGGGCGCGGCGCGGCCGCCGCTTGGCTGGGGGCGTCGGCGCGGCCCGGCGCAGCACTGAACTCGCTCAAACCTGCACTCATGCTGTTGTCGCAGTCATGCCCAGCGCCGCACTGCGCTCACGCGAGCGCGCGACCCAGACCCGCAACAAGGCCAGCAACAAATCCAGATCCACTGGCTTGGCGATATAATCGGAGGCTCCTGCATCGAGGCATTTCTGCCGATCCCCCTTCATCGCCTTGGCGGTGACCGAGATCAGCGGGATATGCGCAAGCGCGGGTCGGCCCCGGATCGTGCGCATGGTTTCGTAGCCATCCATTTCGGGCATCATGATGTCGACCAGGGCGATATGGGTGTCGGGGTTCTGCTCGAGAATGGCAATGCCCTCGCGCCCGCTTTCGGCATGCAGCACCTCGATGCCACAGGTTTCGAGCATGCTGGTGAGCGAATAGATATTGCGGATGTCGTCATCGATGATCAGCACTTTGGCGCCTGCAAGGTCGGGTGCGCCAAAGGGCCCGCTGTCATTGGCGCTGGCCGGCGGGCGCACCGCCTTGTCGCTCGCCGCGGCAACCGCTGAGAAGACCGAGGTCAGCTGCTGGGGATCGACCGGCTTGAGCATGGCGCTGGCCGCGCCCTTGGCCGTCAGCTCGGCGGCATCCTCGGCGCCCGAGATCACATGAATGGGGATCGAAGCGGTCTTCGGGTCGTGCTGCAGCAGGTCGAACAGCACCCAGCCATCGATGTCGCTGAGCCCCAGATCGAGCGTGATCGCATCGGGCATGGTCTTGCGCGCCAGGGCCAGCGTGCCCGCTCCCGCCCCCGACAGCACGCCCTTGAGCCCGGCCGAGCGGGCGACATCGAGCAGCACCCGTCCAAAGGTCGGGTCGTCCTCCACGATCAGGATCACCTTGTCGCCGGGCTGGATGGCATTACGGTCATCCCCTTGCTCCGGCTCGTCCCCGGCTTCTTCACCCGCAAGACTGGGCTCGACGGCCGCGGGGCTATGCTGCAGGCCCAGTGTTTCGGGGCCATCAAGGGGCACAAGGAGCGTAAAGGTCGATCCCTGGCCGGGCGTGCTCTGCACCTTGAGCTCGCCGCCAAGCAGATTGGCGATCTCGCGGCTGATGGAGAGGCCGAGGCCCGTGCCGCCATATTTGCGGCTCGTCGTGCCGTCGGCCTGCTGGAAG
>JAQSXP010000158.1 GCA_029256605.1 Devosia sp.
TTCGAAGCGCCCGACATCACCTGCACCATTGGCCCGATCACCATGGCCGAGGTAAAGGGCCGGCCGCTCCGCCACTCGATGGCGGAGATCATGGCCTTATCGAGTGCGCTCGATGACGAGGATGATGACGACCAGAGCCCCTCGCCCGAACTGACCGGCGCGGCGCTGCGCATGTATGCCGATATCTTCACTGCCTTTGAAACCTCCCCGGCCCAGTTCGGTGGTTTTGATTGCAACGGCGTCGATGACGAAGACCGCCCGCTTACGGTCGGGGTCGAGAGCATGAGCATGGCCGGGCTCACCCCCGGCATCTATCCCGAAATTACCATCCAGGGCATGACCATCGCGGTTGAAGGCGATGGGCACATCGAGATGGGCAATGCAGTCTTCAAGCAGATCGACCTTACGGGGCCCATTGCGGCCATTGAAGGCGCGCCCGAGGCCATCGACCAGGCCTGGCTCGATGCCAATGCACGCGCGCTGGTGCCCGCCTTCACCGGCTTTTCACTTGAACAGATCAGCGTCGATGTTCCCGATCCGGAAGACAGCGCGGTGCGCATCAAGGGCAGCCTTGGCGCCTTCGACCTGACCTTGACCGAATACCGCAACGGCATTCCCACCGACTTCCTGATGTCGGCGACCAATCTCGCTTTTGCCTTGCCCGAAGACACGAGCGACCCGCAGTTGGCGCAACTGCGCGCGCTGGGTGTCACCGACATCGATGCCGGCTTCAAGATCGCCGCCGCCTGGAACGAAGACACCAGCAGCATCGATATCAGCGAGATCTCCCTGACTGGAGCCGATCTCGCCACGATCATGCTGACCGGCACGCTCACCAATGCCACGGCTGAACTGTTTGACCTCGATGCCGATACGGCGCTTGCCGCCGGCATGGAGCTGGCTGTGGGCAAGATCAATGTCGATGTGGCCGACCAGGGCCTGACTGACATCATCTTTGCCGCAGTTGCCGCCGAGCAGAACACGCAGCCTGAAGCGCTGCGGCCCATCTTTGCCGGGCTCGCGGAAGGCACCATTGTCGGCCTGCTTGCCGGCGCTGCCGATGCCCAGAATGTGGGTCGGGCCATCAACACCTTTGTGAGCGGCCAGGCCAAAAACCTCAATATCGACCTGGTGGCCAAGGACCCAGCCGGCGTCAGCGTGACCGACTTCATGGCAGCCGAGGACGATCCCAAGATCCTGATCGACAAGGTCACGATCAACGCCACGGCTCAGTAAGCCCGGCCATCCCCAGCGCCGCCCGCGAATTCCCGCTGGCGGCGCCGTTTTATTCGGCGTCCGGTCGGCTGGTGCGCAATTGCTTGGTGGCGGAGCGGATCGACTTGCCCTCAAGCCGGCGGCGCTTGGAGGCCAATGTCGGACGGGTCGGCACCCGGGCCTTGGGCACATGCGCGCCCGCCACCAACAAGCCAATCAGCCGCTCCAGCGCATCGGCGCGGTTCATCGGCTGGTCGCGATGACTGTTGGCGGTGATGACGATAACGCCGTTCTTGGTCAGGCGCTTGCCCGCCAGCGCCGCTACCCGCCGCTTCATGCCTTCGGGAATGGAGGGGGAGTTGGCCAGGTCAAAGCGCAGCTGTACCGCGCTCGAGACCTTGTTGACGTTCTGTCCGCCGGGCCCGGCCGCACGCACGAAGGTTTCCTCGATCTCGCCGGGATCGATCGAGATTGAGCGGGTGATGGGGATCGGATCGGCCATGCCCGCTTCCTCGGCTTAGCGCTTCAGCCGACCGGCAAAGATGATTTCGCCTTCATGGACGGTGAGGCCCTTGATCGTGGCCTTGAAGCGGTTGGGGTGCCCCTCGGCAGGAACAACCCAACCCTTCTTCTCCATACCGGTGAACACCTTCTCGCCGATGTCCTTGAAGTCATCGGGGCCAAGGATGTTGTCTTCGCCCAAATGGGTCAGGGCCTTGAGCTCACGGTTGGATGGACGTTGCGGCACGGTTCAGGCGGCCTTTTGCTGGAGATCGGGCGGGGTCGCTTCGGCCATCAATGCCACGATGGCATCCATGGCCGGCACGACCTTTTGCCCTTCGGTCCCGAGGCGCCGCACGGAAACCGTGCCCTCCTCGGCTTCGCGCTTGCCCACCACGAACATGAGCGGCACCTTGCCGACCGAGTGCTCGCGCACCTTGTAGTTGATCTTCTCGTTGCGGGTATCGAGATCGGCGCGGATGCCGGCTTCGCGCAGCTGGCGCACCAGCTGTTCGGCGTAGTCGTCGGCTTCCGAAACGATGGTCGCGACCACAACCTGGGTCGGGGCGAGCCACATCGGCATCTTGCCGGCATAGTTTTCGATCAGCATGCCGATGAAGCGCTCGAGCGAACCCAGGATCGCCCGGTGCAGCATCACCGCATATTGGCGCGAGCCGTCCTCGGCGATGTAGGTGGCACCGAGCCGCTCGGGCAGCACATAATCGAGCTGCAGCGTGCCAACCTGCCAGGAGCGCCCGATCGCGTCCTTGAGGTGGAATTCGAGCTTGGGCGCATAGAAAGCCCCCTCGCCTTCGGCGATCTCGAAATCATAGCCGGTGGCGCGCAGCGCATCGCCCAGCGCCTTTTCGGCCGCATCCCAGCGCTCGATCGTGCCGCCGAACTTTTCGGGACGCGTGGCGAGTTTGATCACCACATTGTCGAAGCCCATATGGGCGTAGACCGAATACAGCAGATGCACGAAGTGCTCGGTCTCGCTCTGAATCTGGTCTTCGCGGCAGAAGATATGCGCGTCGTCCTGCGTCATCTGGCGCACGCGCATCAGGCCATGGAGCGCACCATGGGCCTCATTGCGGTGGCAGCAGCCGAATTCGGCCATGCGCAGCGGCAGATCGCGATAGCTCTTGATGCCCTGGTTGAAGATCTGCACGTGGGCCGGGCAGTTCATGGGCTTGAGCGCCATGAGGTCGCTCTTGCCCGACAGCACCGGACCTTCTTCTTCCGTGCCGGGCACTTCATCGGGCACCACGAACATGTTCTCGCGGTACTTGCCCCAGTGCCCCGACATTTCCCAGAACTTCGAGCTCATCAGCTGCGGGGTTTTCACCTCCACATAGCCCGACGAATTGAGGCGCCGGCGGATATAGGCTTCCATCTGGTTGTAAAGGACATAGCCGCGCGGGTGCCAGAATACCGAACCCTGCGCTTCGGGCTGGAAATGGTAGAGGTCCATTTCCTGACCGATCTTGCGATGGTCGCGCTTTTCGGCCTCTTCCATCATGTGCAGATAAGCGGCCAGCTCATCCTTGGTGGCAAAGGCCGTGCCGTAAATGCGGCTCAGCACCGGGTTATTGCTGTCGCCACGCCAATAAGCGCCGGCCACCTTGGTCAGCTTGAAGGCGTTGCCGACATCCCTGGTCGAGCGCATATGCGGGCCACGGCACAGATCGATCCACTGGCCCTGCTTGTACATCTTGAGCGTCTGGTCGGCGGGAATGGCATCCACCAGCTCGACCTTGAAGTTCTCGCCGCGCGCGTTGAAAAAGGCCTTGGCCTGGTCGCGCGTCCAGATTTCCTTCGTAAAGGCAGCACCGCGATCGATGATTTCAGCCATCTTCTTTTCGATGGCGGGGAAATCGTCTTCGCTGAACGGCTCGTCGCGCTTGAAGTCGTAGTAAAAGCCGTTCTCGATCACCGGGCCGATCGTCACTTGCGTGTCGGGCCACAATTCCTGCACGGCTTCGGCCAGCACGTGGGCGGCGTCGTGCCGGATCAGCTCCAGCACATCCTTGGAGCCGCTGTCTCGCGTCACGAACTCGATGCGGCCATCGGCTTCGAGCGGATCGCTGAGATCGCTCAACACACCGTTCCAGCGCATCGCCACCGTCTTTTTGGCGAGGCTCTTGGAGATGCCCTCGACGATCTCGGTGCCGGTGGTGCCGCGCGCATAATCGCGAGCTGCACCATCGGGGAACGTCACCTTGATCGTCATTGTTTCTCTCCAGAAATGGGTTCATGCCGCGCTGTTCGCGGCAAGGCGGGCCTATCTAGCACGCTTTACATTTATTGCCACCTGAGCGCACCAAAAACTCGGTGCGGCCGCGGCTTTGAGGCCTAGCGCCAACGGCCATAGCGCCAGGGTTGCCACCAGCGACCGCTGCTCGGCAGGGTTTCGGGCACCGGATCATAGCCGTGCGTGCCCCCGGGCCGACACCGGCTCCAGCGCGCCAGCCCCATCCAGCCGCCGGGCCAGAAGCCGAAGCGCCAGATGGCCTCGCCGGTATATTCCGAGCAGCTGGGCAGATGCCGGCAGGTTCGCCCGACAAAGGCCGAGAGCGTGTAGCGATAGATCGTGATCAGCAACACCGCCACGAGCTTGAACGGGAGATCGATGGCGCGCCAGAACGTTTGGGCGGACGGCTTCATCGGGGCTCGGTCTTGCCTTCGATGGTGTCGAGCGCTTCCGCCACGGCGTCGAACACGAGGAGGGTCGAAGCGTGCCGGGCCTTGTAGTCACGCACGGGCAGCAGATAGCCCAGATCGCTCCACTTGCCGGTCGGCCCGGGGCCATCGGCCTGGAGCATCGCATACATCTGGCTGCGCAGAGCACGAAAGGCGCTGGCTTCGGTGCCCACGATTTCGCGCGCCACCACCGCCGCCGAGGTCTGCCCCAGGGCGCAGGCGGAGAGATGATGGCCGTAGCCGGTGATCACCCCGTCGGTCACCTCGATGTCCACCTCGATGAGCGAACCGCAGACGCGGCTGACCTTGCGCGCCGAAGCATGGGGCTGCGCCAGTCGCCCCGGCTGGACAGCATTGGCCGCCAGATCGAGAATACGCTCGGAATAGAGATCGCTAAGTTCCATCAACCACGAAATTCTGTTTCTTGTGAGAGCCCGCCACTCCCTCTATATAGGAGCGCGCATGCCTTGTAACAGGCGCGGTTTCATCTGAACCGGTCACTTTCCCGCTCAGCCCGCCTGCTTGCCGGCCGCTACCGGAGCCGCCATGGACGCTCTATCGAAAACTGCTGTTCCCGTTGCCCCCTTTCCGGCGCCCGTGCGCCGTCCCACCCAGGAGGAAGCGGA
>JAQSXP010000159.1 GCA_029256605.1 Devosia sp.
GCTGTCCCTGAGCTCGTCCTGGGGCAATGGGCATGCGACGACCTTCCGGGCGCTGTTGCGCGGCGTTGCCGCCGAGGGCAAGCGCGTGCTGTTCCTGGAGCGCGACGTGCCCTGGTACGCCAATAACCGCGACCTGCCGGACCCGGACTTTTGCGAACTGGCCTATTACAGCAGCGTCGATGACCTGCTCGCGCGCTTTGGCGCGACGTTGCAGGCAGCCGATGCGGTGCTGGTGGGCTCCTATGTGCCCGAGGGCGTTGCCGCCATTGATGCGCTGTCGAGCCTTGGGCTGACGCGGTTCTGCTTTTACGACATCGACACGCCGGTGACCCTGGCCAAACTTGATCGGGGTGACGAGGAATATCTGGCGCGCCGGCAGATCCCGCTCTTTGACATCTATTTCTCGTTTTCGGGCGGGCCGGTGCTGACGCGCCTTGAAACCGAATATGGCGCGAAGCGCGCCGAGGCGCTGTATTGTTCGGTGGACAGCAAGCGCTATGGGCCCACTGGCGCGGCGATCCGCTGGGACTTGGGTTATCTCGGCACCTATAGCCCGGATCGGCAGCCGACGCTGGAGCGACTGCTGCTGGAGCCGGCGCGGCAATTGCCGGAGCGGCGCTTTGTGGTGGCAGGCCCGCAATACCCGGCCGATATCGACTGGCCGGCCAATGTGGAGCGGATCGAGCATTTGCCACCGGCCGAACACGCCGCGTTCTACAGTGCGCAGCGCTTCACCCTCAATGTGACGCGGGCGGACATGATTGCAGCGGGCTGGTCGCCCAGCGTGCGCTTGTTCGAGGCGGCGGCGTGCCGCACGCCGATCATCAGCGATATCTGGCCGGGTCTGACCGAATTGCTGCCGCAAGATGAAGCGATCGTGCTGGCAGAAACGAGTCGCGATGTGGTCGAGGCTCTCGAATCGCTGGACGATGCGAAACGCGAGGCGATCGCCCAAAAGGCCCAGGGATTGGTGCTGAACGGCCATACCGGGGAGGCGCGGGCGCGCGAATTGCTGGCGGCGCTGGCTTCGCTCTAGTGCGGGCGGCTGCGGCCGCCTCACGAAACTGTGTCCTTCTTGCCACAAGATTGGGGTTGCAATCGCGTGTGGCGGCCCTGCCCAAGTTATGCCGATGTTGCATATCATCCATGCGTCAACTTTTCCGGCTATGCGCCATTCGGAATTTGCCGAAAGAGCATAGAGCCAAACCTATTGGGTACTGAGTTGACGCGTTCACGCCTTGAGCTGCCGAACCGACGCCGTTTTCTGCAAATCATGGGCGCCGGCCTGGCGCTCCTGTCGACCACTTCGCTTTCGAGCACGGCTTACGCCGCACTCGAGGAACGGCAGGAATTTGCCTTCGATTTCGACACCTTCAGTGCGCGAATGAAGGACATTGCCGCCGCCCCGTTCCAGAAGCCGGTGTTCAACCTGCCTGAAAGCTTTACCGGCCTTGATTACGATGCTTATCGGCGCATCCAGTATCGCGGCGAGCGTGCCAAATGGGCGGATGACGATCACGGCTATCAGGTGCATGGCTTCCATCTCGGCTGGCTGTTTGCCGAGCCGATCCGGATCTACGAGATCGAGGAGGGGCTGGCGCACCCGATGGAATTCAGCGCCGACGATTTCGACTACCATGATGGCGAGGTCGATGCGGCCGCTCACGCTCAGCCGTTTCCCGGCATTGCTGGCTTCCGCCTCAACTATCCCCTTAATCGCCCCGAAGCCTGGGACGAGCTGATCTCGTTTCTTGGCGCGAGCTATTTCCGCGCGCTCGGACGCGACAATGTTTATGGGCTGAGCGCGCGCGGCGTTGTGCTCAATTCCTGGGTCGAAGGGCCCGAGGAGTTTCCGCGCTTTTCCGAATTCTACCTGCAAAAGCCCAAGGACGGCGAGCCCCTGCTGGTTTATGCCGCGCTTGAGGGCCCCAGCCTTGCCGGCGCTTATCGCTTTGCCTTCACTCCGGCCAGCGACAGTAACCAGGCCACGGCCATGGAGGTAACGGCGCGGCTGTATTTCCGCGAGGAGGTCAAGGAGCTGGGCATTGCCCCGCTGACCTCGATGTTCCTTTATGCCGAAGCCAACCGGGCCGGGTTCGACGACTATCGGCCGCAGGTGCATGACAGCAATGGCTTGCTGATCGAGCGCGAGAACGGGGAAGTGCTCTGGCGTGCCCTCAGCAATACCGACGCGCTGGGCAATTCCTATCTTTGGGAAAGCAATCCGCGCGCGTTCGGCCTGTATCAGCGCGGCCGTGATTTCGAGACCTACCAGGATGCCGGCGCCCACTATGAGCGCCGCCCTTCGGTGCGCATCGAGCCGATCGGCACTTGGGGCGAGGGTTCGATCCGGCTGATCGAGATCCCGTCCAAGCTCGAAGTGGACGACAATATCGTCTCCTTCTGGATCCCCAAGGCGCCGGCTGCGGCGGGGTCGGCGCATGAATATAGCTACAGGCTGATCTGGGGCGATCTCGATCCCCCCGAAGACAGCCCAATCGCCCATGTCGCGGAAACGCGCGCCGGGCAGGGCGGTGTGTCGGGCGTCGCCAATGCCGCCAATCTGCGCAAGTTCGTGGTCGACTTCAAAGGCGGCGAGCTTGCCGGCATGCCCGAGGACGCGCGCATCGATGTGCTGGCGACGGTTTCGAGCGGCGTCGTGCGCCATTCGGCGCTGTCCAAGGTGGCGGCCAACAATAGCTGGCGTTTGGTGCTCGATATCGAGGCCGATGCCTTAAACCCGATGGAAATCATGGCCTATCTTGTCGGCTCGGGCCGCAAGCTGACTGAAACCTGGCTCTATCAGTGGAGGCCAACTCATGAAGTATGATGGCGACCTCTTCTTTGCCAGCGCCTTGCCTGACGCTCCCCTTCCCATGCCCAAGCAACAGCTGGAGCGCCGGCGCTCCTTGTTCCAGGCGCTCCGCAATGCCATAACTTCCTTCTCGTGGCTCTGAGGGGAACTGGCGCCTACCATGCGGTTCATGGCTTACCTGCGATGATGCGGCCAGTCCTGGTGCGGGGTCTGGCGCTCCTGCTTGCTGCCGGCTCCAGCTTGTGGGGCGGCTATCTGTTTCTCCAATATACGGGCGCGGACGGCATTTCAGTGCTCGACCTCGTGCGCGTGGCGCTGGTGGGGCTGAGCGGGTTCTGGCTGGTATGGGGCGCGACGGCCGCCGTGCTGGGGGTGTTCACCCCCGCGCGCCGGCCCAGGATCGATGCGAGTGCCAAGCCCAAGGGGCTGACGGCCATTCTCGTGCCCATCTATAACGAGGACCCGGTGGCGGTGTTCGCGCGCATTGCCGCGATGAACCGCAGCCTCGTGGCGCTCGGCATCGAGGACCGCTTCCACATCGCCGTGCTCAGCGACAGCAATTCGCTGGAAGCCGCGGCGCAGGAGGCGATCTGGTTCGAGCAACTGATCCGCGAGCCGGGGGCGGCGGGGCGCATATTCTATCGCCGCCGTGAGAACAATGTTGGCAAGAAGGCCGGCAATATCGAGGACTTCATTTCCCGCTCGGGCGCGGCCTATGACTATGCGCTGATCCTGGATGCCGATAGCCTGATGGAAGGGGAAACCATTGGCGAATTGGCGCGGCGCATGGACCGGAACGAGAGCCTGGGGCTCTTGCAGACCGTGCCGCGCGTGATCAATGCGAAAACCCTGTTTGGCCGCTGCATGCAGTTTTCTGCGGGCTATCTGTCGCCTGCCTTTGCGCGCGGGGCGGCGCTGATGCAGGGGCGCGAAGGGCCCTATTGGGGGCACAATGCCATCGTGCGGGTCAGCGCCTTTGCCGCCAATTGCGGGCTGCCGGTGCTGTCGGGCAAGCCGCCGCTGGGCGGGCACATCTTGAGCCACGATTATGTGGAAGCCGCGCTCCTGTCGCGCGGGGGCTGGACCGTGATGGTCGATCCCGCGCTCGAGGGCTCCTATGAAGAGGGGCCGGAAAACCTCATCGAATATGCCAAGCGCGACCGGCGCTGGTGCCAGGGCAATCTGCAGCATTGGCGGCTGCTGGGGGCGCCCGGACTTAAATGGTGGAGCCGGTTCACCTTCGTGCAGGGGATCATGGCCTATATGGCCTCCCCGTTCTGGCTGCTGCTGCTGGCGGCGAGCATTGTTGCGGCGGTGTTTCCGCGCCAGCCCATCGTCTTGCCGGCGCTGCCCCAGGCGACGGCGGGGATCTGGGGGCTGGGGCTGGCAGTGGCGCTGGTGCTGGTCCTGCCCAAGCTGCTGATCCTCATCCGCGGAATGTTCGACGGGCAGAACCGGCGCGTCGGCGGCACGGGCGTGGCGCTCTTGTCGGTGTTGGGCGAGATTGTTTTCTCCACGGTTCTGGCGCCAGTGATGCTGTTGCTGCAAAGCCGGGCGGTGGTGCAAGTGCTGCTCGGGATTGATGGCGGCTGGCCCGCGACGCACCGGGCGCAAACCGGGCTGACCCTGCGCCAGGCCTGGGCTGCCAGCTGGTGGATCGTGCTCACGGGCGTTGTGACGCTCGGGGTCACCGCGGCCCTGGCGCCAGGGGCGGCGCTGTGGCTGGCCCCAGCGATGTTGCCGGCAATCCTTGCGCCGGTGTTGATCGCGGCGAGCTCCCATGCCACCACCAAGGCGCAACTGCCGGTGCTGTTTCGCACCCCGACCGAGCAGTGCGTGACCCCGGTGATGAAGGAGCATAGCGCGATCATGGAGCAGTGGCAGGGCCAGACGGGGAGTGAGTTGACAGCGAGCAAGATCGGCCGGCATGTCCACGCTTGAGCCGGCGGTCAGCCGGACCCAGGCAGCGCTCCCGTTCACGACCGCCGCGCCGAGCGCAAAGCTTCGTGACACAGGGGTCGCCGCACCCAGCCGACGCGATGCGCGGCTCGACATGTTCCGGGGCCTGGCGCTGGTGATGATCTTCATCAACCATGTGCCCGGCACGATCTACGAGAACTTCACCAGCCGCAATTTCGGCTTTTCCGACGCCGCCGAAGGCTTTGTGTTCATGTCCGGGCT
>JAQSXP010000160.1 GCA_029256605.1 Devosia sp.
CGCCAGCTACGACGCGCCCAGTGCCGCCACCGCCTGGCGGCGCACCCTGGCCTTTTTCGCCCAGCACCTGCAGTGAGCACGAAGGACCCGAGCGCCGCAGCGGGGAAGGGGCGGGCGCAACTGGCCGCCCATTGGCAAATGCTGCAACGCGATCTTGCAGCCAGCCTGGCGGCGCCATTATCGCTGCGCAAGGCCTGGCTGGTGGCCGTGCTGATCGATCACCTGCCCGACCGCGTTTGGCAGGCCTGCACGGAGGCCGGGCGGCCCCTGCCGGGTGGCGCCCCCGATCTCCTGGCCTACCGCGCCCAGCTGCGCTCTGGCTCACCGCCTCTGGCCGAGGTCTTCGCCCTCGTCGCTATGGAGCCCGACGGCCCCCGCCTGCAACTGCTGCCTGTGGCGGTGCCCCCCGACGCCGCGGCCGCGCTGCCGGTCGAAGACTTCATGGTCAGTCTCTACAACAACCACCACGTCCAGCGCCTGCTCCTGACTACCCCGAGCAGCGCCAGTCCCGCACACGCCCAACTCACCGCCGCGGTGGCGGACCTGGCTGGGGAAATGAAGGCGCCCGGGCTGTGATTCGCGGAGCGATCACTGCAGGGAGAAATCTGTGAAAGGATAAGAAATGGTGCTGCCGGACAGGATTGAACTGTCGGCCTCCCCCTTACCAAGGGGGTGCTCTACCACTGAGCTACGGCAGCACTGGATGGTTGCGGGGCTAGGCCTTGGCTCGACGCAAGGCCAAAAAGCTTTTATAGGCAAGCTTCCCCAATGATGATGCCGATGACCAAATCCACCCAAGCCCTCCAGCGTGAGCAAAGATTGGCCGCAAAGCTGCGTGAGAATCTCAAGCGCCGCAAAGGTCAGGCCAAGGCACGGGCCGATGCGGACACCCAGGCGCCATCTTCCGGGCCGGTCACTCCGCCGGTCAAGGATCCGTAAACCATTTTCAGGCGAACTGTTCTGCCTGTTTCCACCGGTGCCAGCCCCGCGATCTCGCTGTGAGTCGGGGCCGGCCACCATGCTCGCTTCCCGGGGTTTGCGCCCCACACCCAGGATTTCACCCAATGGATCGCATTCGTCTGGTCGGCGGTAATGAACTGCGGGGCGAAATCCCCATTTCGGGCGCCAAAAACGCCGCCCTGCCGCTGATGATCGCCTCGCTGCTCACCGACGAGCCGCTGGTGCTGCAAAATGTGCCGCGCCTGGCCGACGTCAAGCAGCTCGAGCGCATTCTCGAGAATCACGGCGTCGACATTGCCGTGCATGGTCGGCGCCGCGGCGAGGAAGATGCCGTGGGCCAGCGCATGACGTTCCTGGCCGCCGATATCGTCGACACCACCGCCCCCTATGACCTCGTCAGCAAGATGCGCGCGAGCTTCTGGGTGATTGGCCCGCTGCTGGCCCGCTGCCATGAAGCGCGGGTCTCGCTGCCCGGCGGCTGCGCCATCGGCACGCGCCCGGTGGATCTGTTCCTGTTCGGCCTCAAGCAGCTGGGCGCCACCATCGATATCGATGATGGCTATGTGGTCGCCCGCGCCCCGAAGGGTGGCCTGCGCGGCGCGCATATCGCCTTCCCCAAGGTTTCGGTGGGCGCGACTCACACCATCCTGATGGCGGCAACGCTCGCCCAGGGCACGACGGTGATCGAGAACGCCGCCCAGGAACCCGAAATCACCAATGTCGCCGAGTGCCTCGTCGCCATGGGCGCCAAGATCACCGGCATCGGCACCCGCACGCTGACCGTCGAGGGCGTCGACAAGCTCCATGGTGCCACGGTTGATGTGATCCCCGACCGCATCGAAACCGGCACCTTTGCCATGGCCGCGGCCATGACCGGTGGCGATGTGCTGCTGCGCGGCGCCCGCGCCGAACACCTGCAGTCGGCGCTGAGCATCCTGGGCCAAACCGGCACCGAGATTTCGCTCGAGGACAATGGCATCCGCGTGCGCCGCAATGGCAATGGCATCCAGCCAGTGGATGTGGAAACCGATCCGTTCCCGGGCTTTCCCACTGACCTGCAGGCCCAGTTCATGGCGCTGATGACGATGTCGACCGGCGTTTCCAAGATCCGCGAAACCATTTTCGAGAATCGCTACATGCATGTGGCCGAGCTCGCCCGCTTCGGCGCCGATATCCATGTCGATGGGCAGGTGGCCACCATCACCGGCAAGTCCCAGCTCAAGGGCGCCCAGGTGATGGCGACCGATCTGCGCGCTTCGGTGTCGCTGGTGATTGCGGGTCTGGCGGCGCGCGGGGAAACCGTGGTCAACCGCATCTATCATCTGGATCGCGGCTTTGAGCGGCTCGAAGACAAGCTGAGCCGCTGCGGCGCCGAGATCGAGCGTATCGCAGGCTAAACGAACTTTGGGCCGGTTCTCACGAACCGGCCTTTTTCTTTCCGGGCTGAGCCGTCAGCGGCAGGACACCGAATCGACCAGCGCATCGCGCTCGCGCGGACCAGTGACGCTGAAAAGCTCGATGCGGAATGGCCGGCCCGACAGGGCAATCGCTGTGGCGCGGTGATTGCAGTCGAGCAGGAAATGCTCGCCGCCGCCGAACTGGTAGGTCGGCAATTGCAGCGCGATCGGCTCGCTGCCGCCTTGCCACTGCCGGCGGAAATGCTCGATCGTCGCCCGGTCGCGTGGCGGCAGTCGCTCGATATGCCGGAGCACTTCGCCCATCCGCATTTGCCGCGAAGCCAGCCAATGCAGGAAATGGGGCATCACCCGTCCCAGGCTACTGCGGAAAAACGTAAAGAACCGCAGCAGATCGTCGCGCTCGGTCAGGACCCGATATTCCACCGGCCAGCGCTCGGCGGCAAATCGCTCCCAGTTCAGCCCCGCTTCGATTTCGGGAAACAGCCGCCGATACTCGGTGGCGGTGATTTCGGCAGGCTGGAGCATGGCTTGGGTCATGCGCGATTTGTATTTGTGACAAATGCATGACGCAAGAGAGCACTGCCGGACACAGCGTGTGCACCCAAGCGCAAGGCCGCTTTTCTGCACCCCGTGACATTGCCCAGCACCGGGCGAACTTGTAGATCAGCTGCAGGGTGCCCAGATAGGCGTGTTCCCACCAAACAAGGCTTGCTCCATGACCGATCTCAAGCTTCTTGCGCTTGATAATGAAGATCTGGAAGTGATTTCCGCCCATGTGCAGGATGCCGTGGTGCGGGTTGGCGACATGGGCTATGCCCGCGCCGACCGCCGCTTCGCCCTCCTGATGAACCGCTTCGATTGGGAAAGCGCCGATGCCCGGGGTAAGGGCTTGCGCAAACGCGCGGGGTTGCATTTCGATACGGTCAGCCATGTGGCCATTGCCGGTTTTGATCCCAATGCGCGCGATGGCGTGCTGGAATTGCTCGCCGTCACCTTTTCGGTTACCGACGATCCCGCTGGCATTGTCGAGCTGAGCTTTGCCGGCGGCGGCACGGTGCGGCTGACGGTGGAGTGCCTCGAGGCCAGATTGGCCGATCTGGGTGCCGCCTGGGCCGCGGCGGCCAAGCCAGCCCATAGTCTCGAGTAACACAAGGCCCCTCAATGCCCCTTCGCCTGGACACAGCAGCCCCCGATTTCGAAACGCAATTCAGCGCGCTGCTCGGTGGCAAGCGCGAAGCCTCGGTCGAGGTGGGTGATGTGGTGGCCGGGATCATCGATGCCGTGCGCCAGCAGGGCGATGCGGCCGTTGTTGAACTGACCAACCGCTTCGACAAGGCCGGCGTGACGGCCGAGAGCCTGCGCTTCACCCCCGAGGAAATCGAGGCGGCCACCGCCCAGGTGAGCCCCGATGTCGTGGCAGCGCTCCAGACGGCCCACGACCGCATCTGGGCGCATCACGAAAAACAGCTCCCCCAGGATCATGTCTATACCGATGCGCTGGGCGTAACCCTGGGCACGCGCTGGACCCCGGTGGATGCCGTGGGCATTTACGTGCCGGGGGGCCTCGCCTCCTATCCCTCCTCGGTGCTGATGAACGCCGTGCCCGCGCGCGTTGCCGGTGTTGACCGCATTGCCATGGTGGTGCCCACGCCCAACGGGCAGCTGAGCCCCTCCATTCTGGCCGCCGCCCGCATCGCCGGTGTGACCGAAATCTATCGCGTGGGCGGCGCCCAGGCCGTTGCGGCCCTGGCCTATGGCACTGCGAGCATTGCCCGCGTCGACAAGGTGGTCGGCCCCGGCAATGCCTATGTGGCGGCCGCCAAGCGCCAGGTCTTTGGGCAGGTGGGCATCGACATGATCGCCGGCCCTTCCGAAGTGCTGGTGATTGCCGATGGCTCCGCCAACCCAGCCTGGGTCGCGGCCGATCTGATCGCGCAGGCCGAACATGGGGCAGGGGCCCAATCCATTCTCGTCACCACCGAGCCAGCCCTTGCCGATGCGGTGGCCGCTGAAGTCGATCGCCAGCTGGCGCTGCTGCCCAAGGAAGGGCTGGCGCGCGAAGGCTGGGACGAGTTCGGCGCCATCATCCTGGTGCGCTCGCTCGACCAAGCGGTCGACCTCGCCAACCGCATTGCGTCCGAGCATGTGGAACTGGCCGTCGACGATCCGCAGGCGCTGGTGCCGCGCATCCGCCACGCCGGCGCGCTCTTCCTGGGCCATCATACACCCGAGGCTATCGGCGATTATGTCGGCGGCTCCAACCATGTGCTGCCCACCGCCCGCTCGGCGCGCTTTGCCTCGGGCCTGGGTGTACTGGACTTCATGAAGCGCACCTCGATCCTGGGCTGCACCCCCGGCTCGCTTTCGGCGCTGGCCGAGCCCGCCATCACCATTGCCAATGTGGAAGCGCTGGAAGGACATGGGCGCTCCATTGCAATTCGGCTGAACCGGTGAGCATTTCGATGGAGCGGCGGTCGGCAAGCGCGGAAACAGACCGCCTCGTCACGGTCACGCTCGATCCCAACACCATCACCTCGATCAATCCCGACGAGGTGCATGAATGGCGCATCGCCATTTATGACCTCCTGGAAGACAACAGTTTCCGCCCCGCGCGGGTGGATGCTGTGGGGCCCTTTGCCCTGCATATGTCGATCATCGGCAACTATATCGTGCTCGATGTGCGCCACCCCGAAACCTTCCAGCCCATCGCCGCGCACTATCTGTCGCTGACCCCCTTCCGGCGCCTGATTCGCGATTATTTCCGTATTCGCGACAGCTATTACGAGGCGATCCGCTCGGCCCAGCCCTTCCAGATCGAAACCGTCGACATGGCCCGCCGGGGCATGCATGACGAGGCGGCCGAGCTGCTGCGCACGCGCCTTGCCAACAAGCTCATCATCGATCTGCCCACCGCGCGGCGCCTTTTCACCCTCGTATGCGCCGTCCAGCCCTATGCCAGCCGCATCGATCAGCGCAAAAGCGAATTGCCCAGCGTGTTGTTTGTGTGCTCGATGAATTCGGTGCGCTCGCCCATGGCCGCGGCGCTCGCCCGCCAGCTCTTTCCCGGCCGCCTCATCGCCCGCTCGGTAGGGGTAAATGGCGGGGTGGCCGATCAGTTCGTGCACGAGGTCATGGCCGAGATCGGCATTGATATGTCGGTGCAC
>JAQSXP010000161.1 GCA_029256605.1 Devosia sp.
CGGCTTGGGCTCGGGGCATTGCTGGCGCGCGAGGCACTGCGCGGCCGCTTCGTCATAGGCGCCCATGTCGAGCGGGGCGAAGTCGAACTGCGCCAGAACGGCATTGGGCTGCCAGTAATAGAAAACGATGGGGTCCTTGGTGCTGACCGCGGAAGCGATCAGGGTATCCATCTCGAACCGATTGGCGGGCTCGACCACTTCGAGCAGCTCCTGGAGCCCGAGCGCTGCGATCAGATTGCGGTTGATGAGGGCACAGGCCCAATCGGCCGGGCAGGAAATGAACTGCACCGGACCATCCCCGCCAATGGCGGGCAGCGCCTCAGCCAACCCCGCGGCGGTTTCGAGCTCCGGGCGGGTTTCGGCGACGTAATCAGGAATGAACCAGCCCTCGAAGGCTTCATCCTCGCCAAAGGTATTGCCGGCGGCCCGCAGCTTTTGCGCCTCCAGCCCGCTGTTCCATACTTCGGCGATGCGGCTGACCCACATTTCTGGCGCAATGGCGGGCTGGCCGGTCGAGCCCATGGACGAGCCCACATTGGCCATGTCCCCGGGCAGCACCTGGGTCTGGCAGCCAAAGGCATCGCGCAGCACCCGGGCATGAATTTCGGCCAGCAGCGCTGCCGAAGGCCAGCTCATGCGAGCAATGGTCATGGGCTGGCTGCCGCAGGTAGCCGGTGCCGCAGGAGCCGTTTCCAGCGTCGTGACCTGCCCAAGCGTGGGGCTCGCGCCCATCGCCACCGCTGCCGCCAGGAGCGCACCCGTCCACCACTGCTTCATGCTGTTCTGTCTCCTGCGCGCGCCCGCTGTTTCTATGCGCAAGCCGGGCGCGTTAAGCAACACTGCGCCACCTATTGCCGCTTCACCAATTGCGGATGACTCGGGGCGGGCAGATGTGCAACAGTCCCGGCGGAGGGGCATGCCTTGTGCCCCTGAATGTTGTTGTTCCACCACAAAAAGCGGCCGCCAAGGCTGCCGGGCGGGGCAATCCAAGCAGAGGGATCGCAATGCAGAATATCAAGAAGACCCTGACCCTGGCCGTGGCCGCTTCGACGCTCCTGGTCGCAGCGCCCGCCATCGCTCAGGAAACCGGCGCCAAGATCGGTTTCATCGGCGGCTTCACCGGCCCCATCGAAAGCCTGACCCCGCCCATTTTTGCGGGCGCTGAACTCGTGGTCAAGGAGATCAACGAACAGAGCGGCATCCTGGGTGGCAATCTCGAGATCGTTTCGGCCGACGGCGCTTGCGACGCGACCGCCGCTGCCGCTGCCGCCGACCGCCTGATCAACACCGAAAACGTCGTTGGTGTGGTCGGTGCGCTGTGCACGGGCGAAACCATCGGCGCTTTCAATGGCTCGGGCCTGTCGGGCAATGTCGTGTTCATCTCGCCCGCCTCGTCCGCGCCGGCGCTGACGACGCTTGAGGACAACGACCTCGTGTTCCGCACCACCCCTTCGGACGCGCTCCAGGGCGTCAAGATGGCTGACCTGCTGATCAGCAAGGGCATCAACGACATCGCCATCACCTATGTGAACAACGACTACGGCAAGGGCCTCGCCGATGCGCTGTCGGCCGCCTATACCGCTGCCGGCGGTACGGTTGCCGCCAATCTCGCCCATGAAGAAGGCAAGGCCGACTATCGCGCCGAGCTGGGCAATCTCGTCGCCTCGCAGAACCTCGTCGTGCTGGCCTATGCCAATGCTTCGGGCAACACCATCCTGCGCCAGGCCGTGGAATCGGGCAACTTCACCCTCTTCGTGGGCGGCGACGGCATGGTCGGCGATGACCTGCTGACCGGCATCGATGCCGGCTCGGTCGAGGGCATGATCGCAACCCGCGCCGGTGCGCCGGCCGGCGAAGCCACCACGACCTATGTGGACCTGGCGACCGCGGCGGGCCTCGAAGCCAACGCCACCTATGCTCCCCAGGCCTATGACGCCGCCTTCCTTTTGGCCCTCGCCATTGAAAAGAACGGCTCCACCGACCGCGAAGGCCTCGTGGGCGCGCTGCGCGAAGTGGCCTCGGCTCCCGGCGAAAAGATCCTGCCCGGCGAATGGGAAAAGGCCAAGGCGCTGATCGCCGAAGGCAAGGACATCGACTATGAAGGCGCCGGCGGCGCGCTCGACTTCGACGAAGCGGGTGACGTCGATGGCATCATCGTTGAACTGGCCGTCGAGAACGGCGCGTTCGTCGAAAAGGGCGAAATCGAGTAAGCTCGGTTTTCAGCGCTCCTTCCGAAGGCCCGGGATCACCCCCGGGCCTTTTTCTTTGGGAACCTGCCGACAACAAGCGGTTTCCTGTTGGCGAGACTGGCGCGCCCTTGCCGCCCGACCACGGAGCCCCATCATGCAGATCAGCAGCGAAGCCGATATTCCCAGCCAAACCGGCAAGGTCGCCCTTGTCACCGGCGCCACGGGCGGTCTGGGCCTCGAAACCGCGCGCATGATGGCGAGTGCCGGCGCGACGGTGATCATCGCCGGCCGCAACGGGGAAAAAGGCGCCGCCGCCATCCGCACCATCGCCGCCACCTCACCCCGCGGCAAACTCGATTTTGAGCTGCTGGACCTGGCGGACCTTGCCAGCGTTGCCGCCTGCGCGGCACGGGTGCTCGCCCAATATGCCCGGCTCGATATTCTCATCAACAATGCCGGGGTGATGATGCCGCCCGAGCGGCAAACCACGGTGGACGGCTTCGAGCTACAATTCGGCACCAATCACCTCGGCCATTTCGCGCTGACCGGTCACCTGCTGCCGCTCCTGCTGAAAACCGATGGTGCGCGGGTGGTGGCGGTGTCCAGCAATGCCGCCCGGCACGCCAAGATGAATTTTGATGATCTGCAAAGCCAAGAGAACTACCAGCCCATGGCCGCTTACGGGCAATCCAAGCTCGCCAACCTCCTGTGGGCGCGCCATCTGCAACAGCTGAGCGATAGCGAGGGCTGGAACCTGCGCGTTACGGTGGCTCATCCCGGCTTTGCCAATACCGGCCTCTTCGCCAATATCACCGGCAAACGCGGGATCGGCCGGGTCACGGGCCTTTTTACTGGCATCTTGAGCCAATCGGCAGCCGCCGGTGCACTGCCCAGCGTAGCCGCCGCGGTCGAAGACGATCTACCGCGCTTGGCCTTTGTGGGCCCGGCGGGGCTGGGCGGCTGGCGCGGCAAGCCGGCGCTGGTGCAATGGCCCAAGCTTGGCGAAGACGAGGAAGCGGCCGAGCGCCTGTGGGCGGCATCGCAGAATGCCACCAATGTGGTCTATGGCTCGGGCACGCTCTAGGGGCCAGCGCCGCTAGCTGTTGAGCAGCAACAGCAGCAGCCCCACGACCAGCACCGCCATGCCCAGGAGGTCGCGCCGCTCGGGCACGGCCCGGCTGGTGACCCAGGCAAAAGCCTGCGCAAACAGGATCTCGACCAGCGCCAGGGTGCGCACATTGGCGGCGCTCGTCAGCGCAAAGCCGATAAACCAGAATTGGGAAGCGGCGGCACCGGCAAAGCCGGCCGGCAGTGAC
Organism: Devosia sp.; assembly: GCA_029256605.1. Lineage (GTDB taxonomy): Bacteria > Pseudomonadota > Alphaproteobacteria > Rhizobiales > Devosiaceae > Devosia. The sequence goes on from JAQSXP010000161.1 coordinate 3,506, forward strand.
TGACGCCAGGCACCTGCGACCTTGCGCAGGGTAGCGCGGTCAAACAGCAGCATCCAGCCCACCAGCAGCGCCGATTGCAGCCCTAGGCCCAGCACCAGCACGACGCTCGAGCGCAGCACCGGCGAGCCGGATGGCAGCTCGAGGATCGCGGCGCGGAACCCCACGGCGGAAAGCGCAAAGAACGCGGCGGCCAAAATCCCGGTCAGCACCGATTTAGGGCCCGCCGCTTGCGCCCCACCCAGCCGCGACAACAGCAGCACGCCGAGTGTCGCGACGACAATCCCGAGCAGCGCCAGGGGCGGCAGCACTTCACCCAATAGCAGCAGGCCCGCCAGCGCCACCAGCACTGGCTCGGTCTTGATGATGGCGGTGGTAACGGCAAAGGAGCGGCTTTTCATCGTCCACAGCATCAGCGCCGTGGCCAGGATCTGCGACAGCCCCGCGCCCAGGGCAAACAGCACGGCCCAGCCGCCGATGGCGGGCAGCGGCTCGCCTGTCCCCAGCACTACGAGGAGAAGGAACAGGATGGCAAAGGGCAAGCCATAAAGGAAGCGCACATAGGTGGCCCCCATCGTGCCCAACGTGCCGGTCAGGCCCCGCTGCACGCCATTGCGCACGGTCTGCAGGGCAGCAGCCGTCAGCGTCGCTGCAATCCAGAACACGCCGCTTCTCCCCTCGTCGCCGCCCGCCTAGGCGTCGCGGCGCACGGTTTCGGGGATCAGGCCCTTGGGCGCAAAGCGCAGGGCAATGGTGATCACGAGGCCCAGCACAAAGACGCGCATCTGCGCCGAACGCGACTCGATATCGGGAATGGCGCCCCAGCCGACCGAGCTCGACCAATAGCTGACAATGTCGAACACGGCGCGCGCCAGGGGTTCGCTCACCACCCAGATCAGCCAGATCAGCACGGCGCCGAACAGCGCCCCCCAGTTGTTGCCGGCGCCACCCACGATCACCATTACCCAGATGAGGAAGGTGTGGTTGATGGGCTGGTAGGAGGAGGGATCAAAGATCTGCACGAAGGAAACGAGCATGGCCCCGCCAATGCCCATCAGCACCGAGCCCAAGATGAAGATTTCGAGCTGGCGCCCGGTGACATCCTTCCCCATGGAGGCGGCGGCAATATAGTTGTCGCGGATGGCGCGCATCATCCGGCCCCAGGGCCCCGCATAGGCACGCGACACCAGCCACATGACGACGGCGAGCACGAGCAGCGCCAGCAGCAGGAAGCCGCCGCGCGCCAGCAGCAGCGCCGAAGTGCCGTCCCAGCCTTCGGCCTGGTAATATTGCGGCAGCGGCACCGGCCATGGAATGGGCGAGACGGTCAATGTGCCGCGCGTCAGCCAGTCCATGTTCTTGATCAGCGCGCGGATGATCTCGGAAATGCCGATGGTGGCGATAGCCAGGTAATCCGAGCGCAAGCCAAGGCAGATCTTGCC
>JAQSXP010000162.1 GCA_029256605.1 Devosia sp.
GCGGTTGCTGCTGCGTCATGGGGCGAGATTCGTCCCGGTGCCGGTCGTCCGGCGTTGCAGGATAGAGGTGGAACTCACCTCGCCCCATGTTTCCCAGGGACTCTGTGGTGAAAGACCGTCCTCGGCTTGGACCCGCGCCGACTAGGGCACGATGTGCCCGGTGCCCGGGGTGAGGTCGGGCCAGATCATCCGTCACCGCAGGAGATGGAGCGACCTCCACCTCACCCGGCATTCCCGCACCGACCGTTCGTCGCGACCGCGCAGCTTGTGCGGGAACAGGGGCGATTGTGCCTGAGGTTTTCGGGGGCGGGGATAATTTTTTGGTCTGGACTGGGGCTGGCGCCGCCTGCTCGGTGTCATCCCGGCCTTGAGCCGGGATCCATCTGAGGTGTTGGGGCGACTCGGTGACCTGGCGGTAGGCGGAAAGATCTCGGGATGGGCCCCGGGTCAAGCCCGTGGTGACATCGAGGGTTGGGACGGGTGGTGCAAGGGCTCCCGCAGCTGCAGTCGAGGGACGGCCTGAACCCCCTCCCTTGATCCCTCCCCACAAGGGGGAGGGTGTCGACTGAGGGAACGGTGCAGAGAGCGCCGGACCTCGGGCTTATTCCGCCGCTTGCGGCAGCTCGGTGGGTTCCCAGCGCAGGATGGGACTGCGGGCGGCGCGGGTTTCGTCGAGCCGACGGCGAGGGGCCTTGGTGGGGGCGGCGGTGAAGCGCTCGCTATTGCCCGCCTTGGCTGCGGTCGCCAGTTCCACCATCACATCGCAGAACTGGTCGAGCGTCTGCTTGCTTTCGCTTTCGGTGGGCTCGATCAGCATGGCGCCGTGCACGACCAGCGGGAAATACATGGTCATGGGGTGGAAACCCTCGTCGATCAGCGCCTTGGCGAAATCGAGAGTCGAAACCCCGGTATCCTTGAGGAAGCTATCGTCAAACAGCGCCTCGTGCATGGTGGGATAATCGGGGAACGGCACCGAGAACAGATGCTGTAGGCGCGCCTTGATGTAGTTGGCGTTGAGCACCGCATCCTCGGCGGCCTGGGCGAGGCCATCGGCGCCGTGGCTAAGCATATAGGTGAGGGCGCGGACATACATGCCCATCTGGCCGTGAAAAGCCGTGACGCGGCCCAGGGCCTGGTCCTGCACATGTTCCACCAGTTCCAGCCCATCAGCGGTCTTGCGCACGAACGGGACCGGCGCAAAGGGTGCCAGCGCCTCCGACAACACCACCGGACCGGCACCGGGCCCGCCGCCGCCATGAGGCGTCGAGAAGGTCTTGTGCAGGTTGATGTGCATGGCATCGATGCCAAGATCGCCCGGGCGCACCACGCCCATGATGGCGTTGAAATTGGCGCCATCGCAGTAAAAGAACGCGCCGGCATCATGCACGGCCTGGGCAATCTCGATCACTTCGGGCTCAAAGAGGCCGCAGGTGTTGGGATTGGTCAGCATGATGGCCGCGACTTCGGGCGACAATGCCGCCTTGACCGCTTCCACATCGACGGTGCCATCGGCGCGGGCGGGCACGGCCTTGACCGAATAGCCGAGGAAGGCGGCGGTGGCCGGATTGGTGCCATGGGCGCTTTCGGGCACAAGCACGACAGTGCGGTGCGCCTGACCGGCAGCTTCCTGAGCGGCCTTGATCGCCATCATGCCCAAGAGTTCACCGTGCGCGCCGGCCTTGGGGGAGAGGGCCACAGCGGCGGTGTTGGTGAGGGTCATCAGCCAATGGCTGAGCTGGTTCATCAGCTCGAGCGCACCCTGCACGGTGGAAACCGGCTGGAGCGGGTGGATGTCAGCAAATCCGGGCAGCCGCGCCATCTTCTCGTTGAGGCGCGGATTGTGCTTCATCGTGCACGAGCCCAAGGGATACATGCCGCTATCGATGGAGTGGTTCATGCGCGAGAGGCGCACATAGTGGCGCATGGCTTCGGGCTCGGTGAGCCCGGCAAGGTCAAGCTTGGCCTTGCGGTTAAAACCGCCCAAGCGATCACTGGCAAGCTCCACCTGAGGCAGATCGACCCCTGAATGCTCGGTATCGCCGATCTCGAACAGCAGCGGTTCATCGGGGATGAGTGCCGAGCCAGAGGCGCTGGTGCTGCCGCCGGTGCCGATACCGGAGGGCCGACCCTGATTGTTCATGCTCATGCCAGTTCCTCCGTCAGAGCCGCGGTGAGGGCGGCGATATCGGCCTCGGTGGTGAGTTCGGTCGCGGCCACAATGATGAGATTCTCCACCTCAGGATCACCCGGCAGTAGGCGGCTCGCGGGCACCCCAGCCAGGATTCCCCGCCTAGCGAGCCGCTCGACAAGGCCAGCAGCCGGCTGGGTGACACGGATGGTCATCTCATTAAAGAAGCTCGTATTGAGCACCTCTATGCCCGCGACTCCGGCCAGCGCATCGGCCAGCCGCAGCGCATTGGCATGGTTGAGGCGAGCCAGGCGCACAAAGCCCGCCTCGCCCAAAAGCGCCATATGGATGGAGAAGGCCAGGGCGCAAAGCCCGGAATTGGTGCAGATGTTGGACGTGGCTTTCTCGCGGCGGATGTGCTGCTCGCGGGTGGACAGCGTCAGCACGAAGCCGCGATTCCCCTCGGCGTCAACGGTTTCGCCGCAAAGACGGCCCGGCATCTGGCGAATGAATTCCTTCTTGGTCGCCATGAGCCCAAGATAGGGGCCGCCATAATTGAGGGCATTGCCGATCGACTGGCCTTCGCCGACGACGATATCGGCCCCCAGCGCGCCGGGCGCTTCGATGAGCCCCAGCGACACGATTTCGGTGATGACGACGATCAGCAGCGCGCCCTGGGCATGAGCGGCATCCGCGGCCGTCTGCAGGTCACGCAGATGGCCAAAGAAGTCGGGGGTCTGCACGACAATGGCGGCGGTTTGCCCGTCGATATGGTCGAGCAAGTCGCCCTGGCCCTCGGGGGAGGGGGAGAGGCAGACGAGATCGGGATCGTCCTTGAGATAGGAGCGGACCACATCGCGATATTGGGGATGGAGGCCCCCCGACAGCACGATCTTGCGCCGGCGGGTGAGGCGCCGGGCCATCAGCACCGCTTCAGCGGTGGCGGTGGAGCCATCGTAAAGCGAGGCATTGGCCACATCCATGCCGGTGAGCTTGGCGACCTGGGTCTGGAACTCGAACAGCATCTGCAGGGTGCCCTGCGAGATTTCGGGCTGATAAGGCGTATAGGCGGTGAGCCATTCCGAGCGCTGGATCAGGTGATCGACCGTGGCGGGCACATGATGGCGATAAGCGCCGGCGCCGAGAAAGAACGGGCCATCCCCCGCGGCCTGGTTCATGCCGGCAAGGCGGCGCATATGCGCCTCGACCAGATATTCGGGGCTGTGCGCGGGCAGGTCGAGATCAAAGGATTTGAGGGCGCCTGCGGGCACGGCGCTGAACAGCGCCTCGACGCTCGTGGCGCCGATCACATTGAGCATGGCGGATCGTTCGGCCGCCGAATGGGGAAGGTAGCGCATGAGGGGTTCCGCCTAGAGCGTCAGTTCGGCATAGCCGTCGGCGTCGAGCAGGGTGTCGAGCTCGGCGGCATTGGTGATTTCAACCTTGAACAGCCAACCCTCCGCTTCAGGATCGCTGTTGATGAGGCCGGGCTGGCCGGAAAGGGCCGGATTGACCTCGGTGACGGTGCCCGACACCGGAGCATAGATCTCGGACGCGGCCTTGACCGATTCCACGACGGCGGCTTCGGCACCCTTGGTCAACTGCTTGCCGACTTCGGGCAGCTCGACAAAGACGATATCGCCCAGCTGTTCCTGCGCATAAGGCGTGATGCCGACAATGCCGGTGGTGCCTTCAACGCGGATATATTCGTGCTCGGGAGTGAACTTGGTGGTCATGGGAGAAGGCCTCTCAGCTGGCTTTGGCTTTGCGGAAATAGCGGTGGGGAACGAATGGGGTGGCGACGACCTCGGCGGGCTGGCTGCGGCCGCGCACCGCGACAAGGAGCCTCGTGCCCGGTTCGGCCTGGGCGGGTGGCACAAAGCCAAGGGCGATGGCCTTGCCCAGCGATGGGGCAAAGCCGCCGCTGGTGACAACGCCAATCGGGGCGCCGGCGGCATCGAGGATTTCGGCGCCTTCACGGGCCGGGGCGCCTTCAACCAGAAGGCCCACACGCACGCGGCTCAACTGGCCCTCGCGTTCTGCAAGGATGCGGGTGGCGCCGGGGAAATCACCCGCTTCGCGGCGTCGCTTGCTGACGGCAAAGCCGAGCCCCGCTTCGATAGGGGAAATGGTGGGGTTGAGGTCATGCCCGTAAAGCGGGAGTCCCGCTTCGAGGCGCAGGCTGTCGCGAGCGCCAAGGCCAATCGGATTGACGCGCTCATCGGCCACCAGCTGGTCCCACAGGGCGGGCGCGTCAGCGGCGGGCACGAGGATTTCAAAGCCATCTTCGCCGGTATAGCCGGAGCGCGCGACTAGGAGCTGCCCGTGCGCCCAAGGGAAGGCGGCATAGGTCATGAAGCCGAGATCGCCGGCGCCGGGAAGGAGCGCGCCGAGTACGGCAACGGCTTCGGGTCCCTGCAGCGCCAGCAGCGCCTGATCGGCATCGGCGCGCACGAGGGTGGCGCGATCACCGGCGGCCGCTTCGATGCGGGCGAAATCGGCGTCCTTGGTGCCGGCATTGACGACGATGTAAAGCTCGCCGCCCGCCTGGGGCGAGCGGGCGACCATCAGGTCATCGAGCGCGCCGCCTTGCTCGTTAAGCAGCAGGGTGTAGCGGATCTGGCCGGGCTTGAGGCCAAGGATATCGCCGCAGATCAGCGGCTCAATGATCGCCGCAATGGCGGCATGATCCGCCTCGGCATCGTCGCTGGGATGGTTGAGGCGCAAAAAGCTCGGGCCCATATGGCTGACATCGAAGAGCCCGGCATGGTCGCGCGTCCATTTGTGTTCGGCCATGATGCCGAGCGGA
>JAQSXP010000163.1 GCA_029256605.1 Devosia sp.
CAGCAGCGGCACATGCGTGATCGCCAGTGCCAATTCGGCAAACTTCTTGCCCATGCGCGAGAGCATCAATTGCTGCTCTTCGCCGACCCGGCGGATCCACAGGGCGTCGTCGGCCTCGAGGAGCCTGTCGTAATCTCCGGCGCTCGCCGCCCGATGCGCATGCAGCAGCGCGACCCCATCGATATGGGCTGCCTGGCGCAAGATGACCTCCAGGTAGTCCTTCAGGCTCTGGGGATCGGTCACGATCTCCAGCTGCACCGCCGATTCAAGCCCTTGCGAAAACGCAAAGGCCCCGACCGGCAGCGTGGAGTCGGCAAACTGCAGCAGCCGTGCCAGCCGTCCCATATCCGAGGCAAACCACTTGGCCCCCGCGTTCATAGAAGCACGCCGTGGTCATGCCGGTGACCATGGTGATGGTCGTGATCATGGTCATGGTCATGGTCATGGCCGTGATCGTGGTCATGGCCGTTGATCTCCTGGTCATGATGTTTGTGCGGTGACGCGTCTGCACCGGCGAACAGCAGCCGCGCTTCGCTGGGATGGAGGCGCTCGGCGACTACCTCGCCCGGCTCGAAGTGCATGGTGGCGTGGCGGAAGGCATGGGTGCGCATCACCGAGGACATCACCTTGCGATCCACCGAAACCGGCACATAGATCGTCGCGCCCTTGATCACCGCGGGCCAATGCTGATTGCCCAGCCCATGGCCGAGTTCGAAGCCTATGCTGAGGATCTCGGCAGCCGACATGCCTTCGAGATCCTCCATTTCGATGACCATCACCTCACGCATGGCGATGGTCGCCACCACGATCCGGCGCGCGACGGGGTCGTGATAAAGCACGTCCCCGTCATGCAGGTGTTCGGAGCGCGGCAAGGAGATTGCCAGTTCCAGCCCACTCTCTGTGCGCTTACGCAGCCGGCTCTTGGGCGCCTCCCATTGTTCGAGCACCAGTTGCTCGACCTCGGCACCCTCCCAGGTCCGGTCCTTGATATTGCCAAGCGTCTTTTCGATCAGGATCATTGTTCCCTCCACTTCATCCCCAAACAAGCTGGCGCGGCGTCAACTGAAGAAGTGCAGCTGCGCCAGCGGCAGGCTCGTGGCGGGCTCGATGGTCGCGTGCACGCCATCCACCGTCACCGCATAGGTTTCCGGGTTCACCTCGATCACGGGCAAAGCACTGTTGCGAACCATGTGCGCCTTGCCGATGGTCCGGGTGGCGTAGACCGGCACCACGTTGGACTTGAGCTCGTAGCGATCCACGATCCCATCATTGAAAGCGGCGTTCGAGGTGAAGGTGACGCGGGACTTCGGCAGTGCCGATCCTTGCCCGCCAAACATGGGCCGGTAGCTCACCGGCTGAGGCGTGGGCAGTGAGGCATTGGGATCACCCATTAGCCCCCAGGAGATGAAGCCGCCCTTGATCACCATCTTGGGCTTGGCGCCAAAAAAGGCTGGCTCCCACAGCACCAGGTCCGCCATCTTGCCTACCTCAACCGAGCCGATTACCTGGCTGACACCTTGGGCGATGGCGGGATTGATGGTCACCTTGGCGACGAACCGCAGCACGCGCTGGTTGTCATTGTTGGTGTCGTCGCCCGAATACGGGCCACGCCGTGCCTTCATCAGATGCGCCGTCTGAACCGTGCGCATCCAGCACTCGCCAACGCGGCCCATGGCTTGGCTGTCGCTCGAAATGATGGAGATGGCGCCAAGGTCATGCAGCACGTTTTCGGCCGCAATGGTCTCGGGTCGCACCCGGCTTTCCGCAAAGGCCACATCCGTCGGGATCTTGGCGCTGAGATTGTGGCAGATCATCGTCATATCAAACAGTTCCGCCTGCGAGTTGACGCCATATGGCAGGGTCGGATTGGTGGAACTGGGCAGCACATTGGGCTGGCCGGCGACGCGGATGATGTCGGGTGCGTGGCCGCCGCCGGCGCCCTCGGTGTGATAGGTGTGGATCGTGCGCCCTTCGAAGGCGGCAATCGTGTTCTCGACGAACCCGCCTTCGTTCAGCGTATCGGTGTGGATGCAGACCTGCACATCCATTCGGTCCGCAACGGTTAGCGCCATGCGGATCGCGGCGGCCGTACTGCCCCAGTCCTCGTGGATCTTGAAACCCATGGCCCCGGCCCGGATCTGCTCTTCGAGCGGCGCCGGAGACGAGCAGTTGCCCTTGCCTAGCACCCCGGCATTGACCGGCCAGGCATCAAAGGAGCGCAGCATCATCTCGATGTTCCAGGTGCCGGGCGTGATGGTGGTACCATTGGTGCCGTCGGTTGGTCCAACGCCGCCGCCAAAGAGCGTGGTGATGCCGTTGCTCAGTGCCGCCTGCGCCTGCTGGGGCGAAATGAAGTGCACATGCGCGTCAATGCCGCCCGCGGTCAGGATCAGGTGCTCGCCTGAAATCGCGTCGCATCCTGGCCCCAGCGCCAGGCCGGGTGTGACCCCGGACATGACGGAAGGATTGCCGGCCTTGCCGATCCCGCAAACGACACCGTTCTTGATGCCCACATCGGCTTTGATGATGCCCTGGATGGCATCGATGATGGTCACATTGGTGATGACCAGGTCCGGCGAGCCGGCGGCGCTTGTGAGCTCGTTGTCAAAACCCATGCCGTCACGCAAGGTCTTGCCACCGCCATATACGGCTTCCTCGCCATATACCCGCAGGTCCTTCTCGATCTCGACATAAAGGTCGGTGTCGCCGAGACGGATTTTGTCGCCAGTGGTCGGACCATAAAGGTCCGAATATTGCCGCCGTGAGATCTTCGCCATGGTGTGACCCGTTCTTGAAGTAGCTGTTCAGGTTATTGGGGGGTGTTCTTGAAGCCGTAGCGCTCGACCCGCTCCATCGCGTCAGCCAGGCGGGGCCGCTGGTCGTCATAGCTCTCGTCGCCAACCCAGCCATTGACGAGGCCGTTGAAGCCGATAACGCGCTGTTTGCCCTGGAAAGGGATCAGCACCACTTCCTTTTCGTCGCCGGGCTCGAAGCGCAGCGCCGTGGTCGCCGGAATGTTGAGGCGCTTGCCGAAGGCCTGTTCGCGGTCGAACTCCAGCGCGGAGTTCACCTCGAAAAAGTGGAAGTGGGACCCAACCTGGACGGGCCGGTCGCCGGTATTGCGGACCTTGAGCGTATTGGTCGGGTAGCCGGCATTGATCTCGATCTCGCCATCCGCGAGCACCAGCCCGCCAACAGGAGTATTCGTGGTCTCGGTGGCCATTGAACCACTCCCTTGCTTATTGGATCGGGTCATGAACGGTGACGAGGCGACTGCCATCGGTGAACACCGCTTCGACTTGGACGTAGGGGATCATGTCGACGACACCCTCCATGACGTCCCCGCGGGTGATGGCTTTGCGCGCAATTTCCATGACTTCCTCGAGCGTCTTGCCGGCGCGCGCATTGTCGAGCGCGCTGGCGGCGATCAAGGAGACGGCCTCGGGATGATTGAGCTTCAAGCCATCATCCTTTCGGCGCTGCGCGACCATTGCCATCATGTAGATCATGAGCTTGTCGGTCTCTCGCGGCGTCAGGTGCATCTCTAACCTCCGACATGGGTGGATTCTGGCGACATAGTCGTCGTCGGCCACGACAGGCTGGCTGCCGCGCCTCGATCAAGAACAACATCACCAGCAAGGGATATGCCTCGCCAACTGGTAAGTAAATCTGGAGATCAACCGATTTAAGTCCGATGCTGAACGCGTCCTGAACACAGAACAACGGCAATCTAAGAAGTTCTAATTTGCCTTTGTCACCGTTTTATTCGGCATTATCTTTGTTCCAGCACGGCCTGACATGCTGAGTCATCTGCAATCCACATACGCGGATTGCATGATTCACATTCATGTTCTCCTGCTGGAGGGAAAACGATGGATTGGCGGTCGCCGGTTTCAGGTGCCGCCGTCGCCTTGCCGGCCCAGCATCTCGCCTGCTCTCAGACCAAGCAGCACCGCGACAAAGCCAATGAGAAGGCTCAGCACGGCGTAGAGCAGGCCCACGGAGAGCCCGACCGTTGAGGTCGTGAGCAGCACAAAGGTCGCGTAAACAAAGCTGGAAAAGGTCGACATGCCACCCGTCAGGCCCGTCCCGACAAAAAGGTTCGCCCGCGTTCCGATGGCGCCGTGCGAATGGAGGCCGTTCACCAGCCCCAGGACAAAGGACGCCACGATGTTGGCGACGAAGATGGAATAGGGAAAGCCATCGCGCCCCGTCGGCACCCCGAGCATGAGCAGTTCGCGGATTGTCGCCCCAACAGCGCCGCCCAGGAACACCAGGATGACGGTCTGCAGCATCCCGTTCTCCCGTCTGCTTTGTTCGTTTGAAGCCATCAACCCAACTCCATCTGCGGACTTAGCCAGCAAGCCGCGCCAGCTGCGCCCCGGCACCTGCCGCGAGAATGCCCAGAAGCACCGAGCCGAGGAGATAGCCGACCGTCTTGCCGGGGCTACCTGAGCGATAAAGCTTGGCGGCGTCGAGTTGCATGGTGCTGAACGTGGTGTAGCCACCCAGAATGCCCGTTAGGACGCCCGCGTTCAGCAGGCTCCCATAGCGGTCATGCCACTCCACCGAGAACAGCACCGAAAGGAAGCCGATCACGAAGGCACCGGTGACATTGATCAACACCGTCGACCATGGAAACCCACCTGGCCCCTGCTCCTTGACGAGCTTGCCCACAAGCCACCGGAGCACCGATCCGATACCACCGCCAACGGCTACGAAAACAAGGTCGGAAAGCTGCATTGTGACGATCCGCTGGTGACGTAGCTGACATTCGGCGAACCGAGGCGATCCGCTGGTCCGGAACCCGACTGGGTTTGATCACTATGCTCCGGAACGCGCTGTGGGATTTGACCACCGTCAAAAGTGCTCCGCAGGAAACGACTATAGCTTGCGCGGATGGCGGGGCGGCTGCGGCTGATGTGCGACAG
>JAQSXP010000164.1 GCA_029256605.1 Devosia sp.
CGCCGCACTGTCTTTGGCCGCGCCATCCTCGCCACCGGCGGCAATGAGCGCGCCGCCGAACTCTCGGGCGTGCCCGTCAGCCGCGTCAAACTCGCCGTCTACGCCATTTCCGGCTTCTGCGCGGGCGTGGCCGGGCTCATCGTCATCGCCATCAATTCGGCCAGCGACGCCAACCTCGTTGGCCTCGGCATGGAGCTCGACGCCATCGCCGCCGTCGCCGTGGGCGGCACGCTGCTGAGCGGCGGCAAGGCCACCATCATCGGCACCCTCATCGGCGCCCTCACCATCCAGCTCGTCCGCTACACGCTCCTCGCCAATGGCGTCCCCGACGCCGCCGCGCTCGTGGTCAAGGCCGCCATCATCGTTCTTGCCGTCTGGCTCCAGCAACAGGGGAGGGCGCGATGACCCGCAAGCCCGATCTGCGCATTCTCCTCGGCACCTATGGCGTCGTCATCGCGCTCCTCGCCCTCGTCGCCTTTGGCTGGTGGCGCTACGACAACTTCCTCGGTTTTTTCAACATCACCAGCGTTTTGCGCTACAATTCCATGTTCGCGCTGGTCTCGCTCGGCATGTGCTTCGTCATCATGACCGGCGGCATTGATCTCTCCGTCGGCTCCACCGCCGCCCTTGGCAGCGTCGCGGCGGCCCTTGCGAGTCCCTATGGCATCCTCCCCGGCGCCGCGGCCGGCATCGGCGTCGGCCTCCTCGTCGGCGCTATCAACGGCCTCCTCGTCACCCGCGCCAACATCATGCCCTTCATCGCCACTCTCGCGACCATGCTCGCGGCCAGCGGCTCGGCGCTGCTGCTGGCCAACAACCAGTCCGTCTCCGTTTCCTATGAAAGCGGCTTCACCGCGCTGGGCCAGGGCAATCTCTGGATCCTGCCCATCCCCGCCGTGATCGCTGCGGTTGCCTATCTCCTCGGCTCGGTTGTCCTCAACTTTACCAGCACCGGCCGCACCGTCCTCGCCATTGGCGGCAACGAGGAAGCCTCGCGCCTCATGGGCCTGCGCACCGACGCTATCAAGTTCCTGACCTATCTGGCGAGCGGGGGCCTCGCCGGCCTCGCCGGCGTCATCCTCGCCGCCCAGTTCGGCGCGGGCCAGCCGATCGAGGGCGTCGGCTGGGAGCTCTTTGCCATCGCCTCGGTCGTGGTGGGCGGCACGCTGCTGACCGGCGGCGTCGGCTCCGTCGGCACCACTTTAGCGGGCGTGCTGCTGCTCGGCATTCTCTTTAACGTGCTCAATTTCGAGAACGGCATGGGCTGGATTTCCCTTTCCGCCTATTGGCAATCGGTAATCCGCGGCGCCTTCCTTCTTGTCGTCGTGATCATCCAGGCCCGCATGGTAACGACCCGCAGCGCCCCCGCATAGCCAGCCACCGCAGGCACTTACTGGCGGAATCGGAATCAATTTCTCCGCTGCGCGAGCAACTCAGTTCCGCGCCAATGCATTCCTGCCATGCAGTAGCCCTTGTAGCACTTCCGCTCCGGTCAACATATGTAGCTCCCTACACTGTAGGTATGCACTCAAATGGCCGAAACATCGGAACTGCTTCGCAACGTCGCCAAAGCCGGGCGAGAATTGAGCGTGGCCTTCGACGTCCACCTCAAGGATCTCAACCTGACCACGGCCCGCGCCCGTGTGCTGCTGCTCTTGCTCCCGACCGAAGATGGCGTCAGCCAGGCCGCTGTGACCGATCATCTGCGGGTCGAGCATCCAACCGCGGTTCGCATTCTCGATGGTCTGGAAAGTCTGGGTTACACCCATCGCATCCCCAGTCCCGAGGATCGCCGCGCCCGCATGATCGTGCTGACCCCCCAAGGTCGTAAGGTCGCCACCAAGGTCTCGGCCATTGTCGCCTGTCTCAATGATCGCCTGATGACCCAGCTTGATCCGACTGAGGTCGAGATTGCCAACCGGGTGCTCCTCCAACTCATCGAGGGGATGCAACAGGTCAAGGAGGATACCGGCGGGGACGTTGCCAAGGATGTGGAGCAGGCCCTGTCATGACCACGCCCGCTATCGCCACCCGCGTCGCTGATCCAGTCCTGGATCGCGCGAACGAGAACCTGACCCCATCCGCACCCGACGCTGCCGCCACGGCCTCGGCGCCAGAAGCGCCAACCATCACGGACCCGGAAACGGCGTCACCAGCGGCTGCCGCACCCGCGGCCAAGCCGGCCGGGGGCATGCCCGCCTGATGAACGCGGTCTACATCCTGAGCTCGCTGATCCTCGGGCTGACTCAGGGCTTGGGGCTCAATCTCATCACCGCCAATCTACCGGGCCTGCAGGCATCCTTTGGCGCCACCCAAACCGAAATGGGCTGGCTCGCCGCCGCCTACTTCGCCACCAACCTCGCCGGCACCATTTTGCTGTTCAAGGCGCGCACCCAGTTCGGGCTGCGGCGCTTCGCCGAGCTGGGCATCATCGCCTATGTCGTGGTGGTGATTGCCCACCTTTTTGCCCATGATCTGCATTCGGCAATCGTGGTGCGCGCTATCATGGGCGTAGCGGCGGCCCCGCTGAGCACGCTGGGCTTTTACTACATGCTCGAATGGCTGCCGCCGCAAAAGAAGATGAGCATCGGCATCTGTTTTGGCATGCTCGGCTCAACCCTTGCCTTGCCCCTGGCCCGGGTCATCTCGCCCGACTTGCTGCAAATGGGCGATTGGGTGGGCCTTTATGCCGTTGAGGTTGGCATGGCGCTCGTCTCCCTCGCCATCGTCTTTCTGGTGCCCCTGACCGCGCCGCCGCGCATGAAAGTCTTCGATCGCGCCGATATCCTGAGCTTTCCGCTGATGACGGTGGGCTTTGCCTGCCTGGCGATCGTGCTGGGCATGGGCCGCGCCTTCTGGTGGTTCGAGACTCCTTGGATCGGCGAACTGCTTGCCCTTGGCATTGCTGCTATGGCGCTGTTCTGCATGGTCGAATTGCATCGCAGCAATCCCATCATCGATCTGCGCTGGCTCACCGGCCGCGACATGCTGATCTTTGCCGGTGCGCTCGTTGTGTTCCGCCTGTTGCTGTCTGAGCAGTCGGTCGGGGTTTTTGGCCTGTTCACCGTGCTCAATCTGCAGAACGATCAACTGATCCCGCTTTTTGGCGTCATCGGCGTCGTCACCTTCATCGCCACCGCGGTCCTGAGTGCCGTCATCAAGCCACAACGCACCGAGCTTATCCATCTCGTCGCCTTGGCCCTGATCGCCGCGGGCGCCTGGATGGATGCCCATAGCACTACGCTGAGCCGCCCGGAGCAGTTCTATGTCAGCCAGGCCCTGATCGGCGCCGCCGGCGGCTTGTTCCTGCCCCCGGCCATGCTCAACGGCTTCATGAAGGCGCTGGCGCGTGGCCCGCAATATATCCTCTCGTTCCTTGCGGTGTTTCTCACCACCCAGAGCCTCGGGGGCCTGCTCGGCAGCGCCATTTTTACCACCTTCGTGGCCCTGCGCGAACAGTTCCACTCCAACACCTTGTCGCAGGGCATTACCCTGCTGGATCCGCTGGTCGCCCAACGCATCCAGGCCTATGGCGGCGCTTATGCGCGCGTTCTGACCGACCCCACCCAGCTCAGCACGCAAGGGCTGAACCTGCTCACGCAGTCGCTCACCCAGCAATCCTGGGTGCTCGCCTATAACGACCTCTTCCTTGTGGTTTTTTACGGCGCCCTCGCATCCGCTGGCGCGCTGGTCATTCACATGAGCCTGACCAAGCTCGCCGCCCTCAATGCCGCCAAAACTGCCAGCGCCGCCAGCCCGGCCTGATTGCCTCTCCGGAGAATTGACTATGCCTGTCCTCAAACTTCTTAAATCCAAGGGCACCTGGGCTGCCTTGCTGATCGGCCTCATCGGCGTTGGCGTCGTGCTCTATGCCTGGCAGTTGCCGCCCTTCACCTCCTCGATCCAGTCCACCAACAATGCCTTTGTGCGTGGCCGGGTGACCATGATCGCGCCCCAATTGGCGGGTTACGTCACCCAGGTGCCGGTGAGCGATTACCAGCAGGTCAAGAAGGGCGATCTGCTGATCAAGCTTGATGACCGCATCTACCAGCAGCAACTGGCGCAGGCTGAGGGCGCTTTGGCCCAGCAGCGCAATGCCCTCGACAATTACGAGCAGAACCGCGCCTCCAAGCAGGCCAGCCTCGATTACGCCAATGCCCAGCTTGAAGCCGCCCAGGCATCTCTCGAGCGGGCAGAGGCCGATGCTGCCCGCAGCGAGTCGCTGCTCGCCTCCGGTCTGTCGCCGCAGTCCAGCAATGACCAAGTGCGGGCCGCGCTGCTTCAGGCGCAGTCCAGCGTCGCGCAGGCGCAGGCCAATATCAGCGTGGCAGAACAGAACCTGTCGCTCGTCGAAGGCAGCGTGCCGGCCCTGCAGGGCGCGGTCCACTCCGCCGAAGCCGCCGTTGAATTGGCGCGCATCAATCTGGCCAACACCAGCGTCATCGCGCCCGTCGATGGCGTCTTGGGCGAAGTGACGGCGCGTGTGGGCCAATATGTCTCCACCGGCAGCCAGCTGACCTCGGTGACTCCGCCCGATCGCTGGGTTGTCGCCAACTTCAAGGAAACCCAGCTCGCCAGCGTGCATGTGGGGCAGGAAGTGACCTTTGCGGTCGACGCTCTTAATCATGCGCAAATGAAGGGCCACATCTCCGAAATCTCGCCGGCAACCGGTTCGGAGTTCAGCGTGATCAAGCCCGATAACGCCACGGGCAACTTCACCAAGATCGCCCAGCGTATCCCGGTGCGCATCGAACTCGATGCCGAGCCCGAGCTGATCACTCAGCTGCGGCCGGGCATGTCAGTGGAAGTCTGGGTCGACACCCAACTCTAGGGCAGGGGGCCTGCGGCATCTACCGCACGCGCTCTGACTGCTTAGCATCAAATCCGGCGGACCTTCGGGTCCGCCGTTGTCGTTAGTGCGTCTCGATCACGGCCAACACCGCTTTGGCCAGCTCAGTCTGCCGAAACGGCTTGGTAAGTCTGGGCAGCTCGATGCTGTCTTCCGCCGCCAGATCCACAAAGCCGCTGGCGAGCACCACCGGCAGGTCCGGCCGCCGCGAGCGCGCTTCTTTGGCCAGTTGCAAGCCGGTCATATTGGGCATCGCATAATCGGTCAGCATCACATCGATCGGCTCGCCGGTCGCCAGCAGCTTGAGCGCTTCCGCCCCCGAACCCGCCAGGATGGGGCTATAGCCGAGGTCTTCGAGCATGTCGGCGACATTGCCGAGCACCAGGGCATCGTCATCGACCACCAGCACCACCGGCTTTTTGCTCGGCTCGTCTTCGCCCGGATTGACCTCGCCTGAACCCGTGTCGTCCGAGCCAGTTTCAGCTGCAGCTTCCGGAAGCCAGATCTGGGCCGTGGTGCCCACGCCCTGTTCGCTGGTCATCACGAAGCGACCGCCCGATTGCTCGACCATGCCCTTGACCATGGAGAGGCCTAGCCCTGTCCCTTTGCCGACCCCTTTGGTGGTGAAGAATGGCTCGGTCGCGCGCGCCAAGGTCGCCGCATCCATGCCCTCGCCATTGTCTTCCACCGTGATCCGCACATAGCGGCCCGGCGGTACCACCTCGCGGCTGTCGGTGACATCGAGCGAGCGCGCCGTGATCCGGATGATGCCGCCGCCCGGCATCGCGTCGCGGGCATTGACCACAAGGTTGAGGATCGCCAGCTCGAGCTGATTGGCATCGGCGCGGGCCGGCTTCAAGGTCGAGGCAAATTCGGTCACAAGGTCGAGCGACGGACCAAGCGAACGCTCCAGCAGATCGAGAATGCCGCGCACCAGCTGGGGCACATCGACCGATTCAGGATTGAGCTCCTGCTTGCGGGCAAAAGCCAGCATGCGCTGCGTCAGCGACGCGCCGCGCTGCGCGCCTTGCAGCGCATTGCCGATGAGGCGGCGCAGCTTGGGATCGTCGGGCAGGCGCTTTTGCGCCAACTCGAGGCTGCTCTGGATCACCATCAGCAGATTGTTGAAGTCATGCGCCACCCCGCCCGTGAGCTGACCCAGGGCCTCGGACTTCTGTGACTGGAAAAACGCTTCGCGCGCTTCATCGAGCGCCCGTTGCGCATCGCGTCGCTCGGTATTGTCGCGCGTGACCTTGGCAAAGCCGACCAGTTCGCCCGTGGCATTGCGGATCGGATCGATCACCACATGCGCCCAAAAGCGCGTGCCGTCCTTGCGAACGCGCCAGCCTTCCTTCTCGAACCGTCCTTCGCGCAGCGCCGTTTCCAGCGCTATCCGGGGCAGTTCGATGGCCTGGTCCTCGGGTGTATAAAACCGGCTGAAGTGCTGGCCGATGATTTCCTCGGCCGCATAGCCCTTGATCCGCTGTGCCCCGGCATTCCAGCTGCTGACCATCCCCTGTGGCGACAGCTGATAGAGCGCATAATCGGTGACGCTTTGCACCAGCAGGCGGAACTGCTGTTCGCTTTCCTGCAAGGCGCTTTCCGCCGCCTTGCGCTCGGACAGGTCGCGCGTGACCTTGGCAAAGCCAATCAGCTCGCCGGTCGGGCTGCGGATCGGATCGATCACCACATGCGCCCACATGCGGGTGCCGTCCTTGCGAACGCGCCAGCCTTCCTGGTCGAACTTGCCCTGTTCTGCTGCCGTCCGCAGCGCCCGCGCCGGCAGCCCAGAGGCTTTGTCCTCATCGGTATAGAAGGTCGAAAAGTGCCGCCCGATGATCTCGGTGGCCTCGTACCCCTTGAAGCGCTGCGCCCCAGCGTTCCAGCTCACCACCGTGCCGTTACGATCCAGCATATAAATGGCATAGTCCACAATACTGCTGACCAGCAGCTGATAATGGTCATTGCCGGGTAGGGTCGTTTGGCTTTCGGTATCGATCATGTCTGCGCGCACCTTCGCATGAACCTTATCTCTCATCTACCCATTCGTCGCCGAAGTCCAAACCTCATGACAGCGCCGCAAAATGAAATGCGTTCCCGCAGCACAGCACGGGTTGCAGCACACCGGTCCGGCGGTGGAACAGCAGGT
>JAQSXP010000165.1 GCA_029256605.1 Devosia sp.
TCACTGGTCCATCTCCTTGAGCACATCCTTGAGGGACTCGATGCGATCGGGCCAGAAGGCGCGATATCGAGCCAGCCATTGGTGCAGCGGCGCCAAACCCTCGGGTTCAACGCGGTAGTTCACAAACCGCCCCTCGCGCCGCTCACTGATCAGCCCGGCTTGGCGCAACACCGCGAGGTGCTGCGACATGGCGGGCTGCGATATGGCGAGGCCCTGGCGCAACTCCGTCGCTGTCATCTCGGCACCTGCAAGGCGCTCCAGCACCCCGCGCCGCGTCGGATCGGCCAAAACCTTGAAAATATCGGCATCGCTCATGTCAATACATAAGCACAGACTTATGCGTCGTGGCAAGAGGCGCCGATGCCAAACTTGCGGGTGCGCGAATGCTGGGCCACCGCTGACCGGCAGACACCAGAAAGCGGGCGCGGCCGGCCCCCTCATCAATGTCGCCCGCTCGCTGCGCCGCCGGGTGGGGCGCATCAACAGCGAGATCCTGCTCGGCAGTTCCTGTCTGCTGCACAACGCCGAAACCGTGCTGCCCCAGCTGATCTGAGGACCGCCGTTGCGATGGCACCTACCGTTCAGCTGCTGCTAAGCGTCGCGGCTGGCAACGTATCGGCTGCTAAGGCTTTGTAGTTCGCCAGAAGTGGTGGCAGCGGGCCATCACCAGGGGAGCTGTCTGAATGAGCGTTGGATTGATCGGTTTGCTCGATGATATTGCCGGCATCGCCAAAGTGGCTGCGGCATCGGTCGATGATGTCGCGGGCATGGCGATGAAGGCGGGGCTCAAGGCCAGTGGCGCGGTGATCGACGATGCCGCGGTCACCCCCAAATATTTGACCGGGTTCACCGCCGATCGCGAATTGCCCATCGTGGCCAAGATCGCGGCCGGCTCGATCAAGAACAAGCTGATTTTCCTGCTTCCGGCAGCCCTGATCCTGGGCACCTTCCTGCCCTGGCTCATTACCCCGCTGCTGATGCTGGGCGGGGCCTATCTGTGCTATGAGGGCGTTGAGAAGATCTGGCACTCGCTGGCACCCAAGGCCGCCCATGCGCATGAAAGCGCGCTCGAGCCGGTTGCCCTGAGCCCCGCCACCATGGAAGACGCCAAGGTGGGCAGCGCCATCAAGACCGATTTCATCTTGTCGGCTGAGATCATGGCTATTGCCCTGGCCGAATTGCCCGGCGAGAGCTTTGTCACCCAGGCCATCGTGCTCCTTCTTGTGGCCATCGGCATCACGGCGGCGGTCTATGGCTCGGTGGCGCTGATCGTCAAAGCCGACGACATGGGTCTCTGGATGGCGCAAAAGGGCAGCGCTCCCACCCGGGCAATTGGCCGGGCGATCGTCAAGGGCATGCCCTATTTCCTTGTTGGTCTCACCATCGTTGGTACCGCCGCCATGATCTGGGTGGGCGGCAGCATCATCGTGCACGGCGTGCATGATTTCGGGCTCCACGCCGTTGGCGACATCATCCATGATGCAGCGGTAGGTGCTGCTGCAGCGGCCGGCGGCGTTGTCGGCTGGATTGTTGAAACGCTGGGCTATGCCTTTGCCGGGATTGTCGTTGGCGCGGTTACCATCCCCGTTGTTGGCCTGGTGATTTCCCCCATCTGGACCCAGATCAAGAAACTGCTGCCGGGTGCCAAGCCCGTTCGGGCTTAACGGGCGGGAATAACTTGGGACTGCTTGCGGAACGCCCGGCATGTGCTAGGAAAGTCAGTAACACAGCGCCGACAACAACAATCAGCGGCGCGGGGAGAAGATCTGCATGAGCCCTGCGCTTCGTGACTGCACTTGCCGGCGCGTCCCCTTTCTTTCCCACACAGAGCATTGATCATGGAACGCGTCGGCATCGGCATCATCGGCACGGGCAAGATTTCTTCGGCCTATATCGAGGCCAGCAAGCACTTCCCCATCCTCGACATTCGCGCCCTGGCCGATCTCAACCCGGCCGTGGCGCAGGCCAAGGCCGATGAATATGGGCTGCGCGCGACCACGCTCGACGCCATCTTCACCGATCCCGATGTCGACATCATTCTCAACCTGACCATCCCCAAGGCTCATCTTGAGGTTGGCCTGCGCGCACTCAATGCCGGCAAGCATGTGTATTCGGAAAAGCCGCTGGGCATTTCCTTTGCCGAGGGCCAGCAGCTGGTCGCTGCCGCCCGGGCCAACAATCTGCGCCTTGGCTGCGCCCCCGACACCTTCCTCGGCGGCTCGCACCAGACCGCCCGGGCGCTGGTGGATGAGGGCGTGCTCGGCACTCCGGTGGGCGGCACGGCATATTTCATGTGCCCGGGCCATGAGCGCTGGCACCCCAATCCAGCCTTTTACTACGAAGTGGGGGGCGGACCCATGCTCGATATGGGCCCATACTACATCACCGATCTCGTCAATCTCCTGGGCCCGGTGGCCCGCGTTGCCGGCGCGACCGCCACGCCCACTGCCACCCGCACCATCACCGCCAAGGAGCGAGCAGGCGAGGTGATCCCTGTCCATGTCCCCACCCATGTTAGCGGCACACTGATCTTTGCCAATGGGGCGGTGGTGCAGATCACGATGAGCTTTGACGTGGCGGGGCACCGGCATGTGCCGCTCGAACTGTACGGGACCGACGCCACGCTCCTCGTACCCGATCCCAATCATTTTGGCGGTCAGGTCGAGTTGCTGCGCAAGGGCGGCGAGTGGGAGAATGTTGAAACAACCCTCCCCTATGGCGATGGCACGAACTACCGCTCCATTGGCCTGGCCGATATGGCGCACGCGCTGCGCAGCAACCGTCCGCACCGCGCCAGCGGCGAGCTGGCGCTCCATGTCCTTGAAGTGATGGAAGCCTTTGGCACCTCCATGGACACCGGCCGGCATGTGGAGATCACCACCAGTGTCGACCGCCCTGCCCCGATCAGCGGCTCGCTTGCCGAAGGCAAGCTGGCCTAGCTCCACGTCCTAGCGTTGCCGGGCTGGCGGCCGCTTACGCCGCCAGCGTTCCGCCTGTCCTCGCCGCTTTCTGGTCGCGGGCGGGCGAGACGCCGAAGAGGCGCCCATATTCGCGGGTGAACTGCGGCACGCTTTCATAGCCCACGGCATAGGCGGCGGTGCTGGCCGAGGTGCCTTCAGCGAGCAGCAGGCGCTTGGCCTCGATCAGCCGGAGCTGCTTTTGGAATTGCAATGGCGTCAGCGAGGTCGCGGCCCGGAAGTGTTCATGGAACGATGACACGCCCATGCCGGCAATGTCGGCCAGCTGCTCGACGCGGATGGGGGTAGCGAACTGCGCGCGCAGCAGGTTGACCGCGCGGGCAATGCGATGGGCGTGGCTGCCCGGCACGCCCAAGGCCCGGATAGCGCCGCCATGGCGGCCCGTCGACAGCCAGAAATGCAGCTCACGCAGCAATTGCGCCTGCAGGATCGGGATCGTTGCCGGGCGCTCCAGCAGCCGCAGCAACCGGAGCGCCGCATCGGCCACTTCCGACTCTGTAGCATCCACCCGGATCGCCTCGGCCGAGCGGAATGGAGCGTCGCCCATCTCCGCGACAAGCTCTGCAATTACGGCACTATCGAGCTCGAGCACGACCGAGATATAGGGCGTACCCAGATTGGCGCGGGTGACCTGGCTGGCGGTCGGAACATCGGCCGTGATCAGCATCGACTCCCCGGCGCCGAACTCGAAACTGCTGGCGCCCATTGCCACGCGCTTGCTGCCCTGCAGCACCATGGCGACCAGCGGCCGATTGATGGCATGCACGATCTCACTCGGGGTCGTCTGCCGAACTATCGCAAGCCCCGGGATAGGCGTTGCCGCGATGCCATGCCTGTCGGCGTGGGTTTCGGCGAAGCGGGCGGCGCTGGCGAGAAGGGTTTGGATCATAACGCCGATCCTAGCGCCGCCCCGCAGCCCAAACAAGCCGATCTGGACCATTAGGCAAAGAACCGCGAGCTTCAGGCAACATTAGGCGCGGCTTAGGCGCCATTGTCCTTGCAGCAACAGGCAAGCAAGGAGCCCATCATGAACACTGTTTCCATCGTTACTGGCGGCAGCCGCGGCCTTGGCCGCAATAGCGCCATCAATATCGCCCGGCGCGGCGGCGACGTCATCCTCACCTACCGCACTGGCGCGGAGGGTGCCGCTGAGGTGGTCGCTGAAATCGAGGCACTTGGCCGCAAGGCGGTGGCACTGCAACTCGATACGGGCAGCACGGCTGGGTTTGCCGACTTCGTCACCCAGGTTCGCTCGGCCCTGCACAGCACCTGGGGGCGCGATAGCTTTGACCATCTCGTCAACAATGCTGGGCATGGCGAAATGGCGAGCCTGACCGAAACCAGCGAAGCCCAGTTCGACGCGCTCTTTGCTGTCCATGTCAAAGGCGTGTACTTCCTGACTCAGGCCCTGCTGCCGCTCCTCGCCGATGGCGGCCGGATCGTCAATTTCTCGACCGGGCTCACTCGGGTGTCCTATCCCGGCTTTTCGGCCTATGCCGCGGCCAAAGGTGCCGTCGAGATCCTCACAATCTATATGGCCCGCGAGCTTGGCAGCCGCGGCATCACCGTCAACACAATTGCGCCCGGCGCCATTGCCACCGACTTCCTGGGTGGGGCGGTGCGCGACACTCCAGCCTACAACGACGCCTTTGCCGCGATGATCGCCCTTGGCCGCGTCGGCCAGCCCGACGATATCGGCCCGGCCGTTGCGAGCCTTTTGAGCAATGACAACCACTAGGTCACCGCCCAGCGGATCGAAGTCTCGGGCGGCCAGGTCATCTAACGCGGCTCGCGCAGCAGGCCCGAGGCAAGGGCGTGGAAAGCCGCAATGGCTTTGGGCAGCACCGCTTCTGGATCGTCACAAGCGGCGATCCAGAGGGCGGCGTTGAGCGCGGCGCCGCTCAGCAACCGCGCGGCGGCTTCTGCGTCCGCGTTGCGTCACCTGCATGCAATTGTTCTGGCTCGGCCATTGTGACGGGTCGCCCAACACGGCCGGACCATCGAGCAAAACGATGCGCTGCACTTCGGGGTCGAGCGCCATCTTGATATAGGCCTCGCCCTCCGCCAGCAGACCCGCCCATTCATCGGCCTGCCCCGCGGCGATTTCTTGGGCGCGTGCCGCCATTTCGCTATCGATCTGGTCAACCACGGCGGCCAGCAGCCCCCGCTTGTCACCAAAGTTGTGATAAAGCGCGCCCCGCGTCAGTCCGACCTCGGCGGTCAGATCATCCATGGAGGCGCCGTTGAAACCCTT
>JAQSXP010000166.1 GCA_029256605.1 Devosia sp.
GTTTCGATTTCAGCCAGAACGTCGCCGGGCGAGACTTTGTCGCCGACCTTCACGAGCCACTTGGAAAGCTTGCCTTCTTCCATGGTCGGAGAAAGTGCAGGCATGAGGATTTGAGGCATTTAGCTCTCCAGCGAAAGCGCAGCGGGCCCAAAGGC
Source organism: Devosia sp. (assembly GCA_029256605.1). Lineage (GTDB taxonomy): Bacteria > Pseudomonadota > Alphaproteobacteria > Rhizobiales > Devosiaceae > Devosia. The sequence continues at coordinate 156 of JAQSXP010000166.1, forward strand.
CGGCAGGCTGGCAAGGGGAAAAGACAGGGAAGCGATGCCGGTGGGCACGGCGCGCGCATTCGCCGCCCAACCACTCAGCACCAGACCCAGAACAACAAAGACTAAGAAGGCAATCACGGCACGCTTATAGACAACCAGATGCGGCAGGGCCTGAGCCCCACCGTGCATCTCGAGTGCACCGAACTTCCACCACCCAAACGGGAAGAGCGCGGCAAGTCCCGGCTGAGCGGCGAGCCGCACCATTGCCATTGCCTGCACCACTGCAACGACCAGCGTCAGCAGCGCAAACATGGCGATGACACCCAGGAGGATGCTCATGCGGGCCTCAGGCCTGAATGGTAACGTCGGTCCAGAGCTCGGCGGCATCCGGCTCGGGATCGTTGGTGGCAAAATCAGCCGCTTCGCTGACGATGGCCCGGATTTCGCTTTCCAGCGTCTTAAGCGTTTCTTCGGTGGCCAAGCCGCCTTCCAGCAGGCGGGCACGGACCTGCTCGATCGGATCGCGCTCCTGACGGTATTTGGTGACTTCGTCCTTGCTGCGGTACTTGGCGGGATCCGACATGGAGTGGCCGCGATAGCGGTACGTCAGCATTTCCAGAATGTACGGCCCCTGCCCCGAGCGCGCGTGCTCGATAGCGCGTTTGGCAGCATCATAGACCAGCCGGACATCCATCCCATCGACCTGCTCGCCGGGGATGTCGAAGCTCAGGCCGCGCTTGGAAAGGTTCGTGGTTGCTGCAGCACGCTCGAGGGACGTGCCCATGGCGTATTTGTTGTTCTCGATGATGAACACGACCGGCAGGTTCCAAAGCTTGGCCATGTTGAAGCTCTCATAGACCTGGCCCTGATTGGCAGCGCCATCGCCAAAATAGGCAAGGCTCACCGAATTGTCGCCGCGGTACTTGGCAGCGAAAGCCAGCCCAGCACCCAGCGACACCTGCGCACCCACAATGCCATTGCCGCCGTAGAAGCGGTGTTCGTTGGAGAACATGTGCATGGAGCCGCCCTTGCCCTTGGACAAGCCGCCGCGGCGCCCGGTGAGCTCAGCCATCACGCCCTTTGGGTCGAGCCCCATGACGAGCATATGCCCGTGGTCGCGGTAACCGGTAATCTGCGCATCCTTGCCCTTTTCGCTGGCCATGGTCACGCCTGTCACGACGGCTTCCTGGCCGATATAGAGGTGACAGAAACCACCAATCAGGCCCATGCCATACATCTGGCCGGCCTTTTCCTCAAAACGCCGGATCAACAGCATTTCGCGGAAGGCTTCGAGCTCCTGTTCGGCGGTAAACTGTGGGACATTGGATTGCGTCATTGCCATGCCGGCTGCACCCTTACGCGCCATATCGAGCGCTCCGCTATGAGGGGAAAAACACGCTTGGCCATATTGGCCATCGAGTCACAACGTACCGCAAGCGGCCAGGTTTCAGCAAGTGTTCCGGCACCCGCCACGCCCCGATTAGAGCGTTGTTTCTGCTTCAAGAATGGCCTTTAACCGATCTTCGGCTAATTCGTCGAATGAACCGGATAGAGGTTTACCAGTTCGAGGATCGACCATTACAATGAGGTCCGCCTCATTGGCCATGTTCAACATGGCGCGCGCGCGTTCGGTCACGAGATCAGGATCGAGCCGGCGCGTGTCCATGAGCGTTGAACGATGCTTATAAGCATCGATTTCAGCCTGCAAGGCGGAGGACTGGTTCTTGAGCACGTCGATGTCGGCGAGGATCTGCGCGCGGCTCTCGATCCCAAACTGCCCGCCAATCGCAGAGAACCCGAGATAGCCCTGGAACGCGAGCAATGCCGCGGTCAGGCCAAGTGGGCGCCAGAATGGAGGTCGCTTGAGACGGGTCGGCATAACGGCCAGCTGCTGTTGGAACAGCGCTATTATGCTCTACGAGGGCTTAACGACAGGTTGCAATTAGGAGCGCTATTAGCCGAACATTGGGACGAGGGAGCGTGCCCCCTCGCCGAGAGTGGGGCCAGTTATTGCTGGTCTAGCTCGGACATTCCGATCGCCTCGGTCGCGGCAATAGCGGCCATGTTGACAATGCCACGGCTCGTGGTCGAGGGCGCAAGAATATGCGCCGGCGCTTTGGGTCCCATCAGGATGGGGCCAACCGAAAGCGCATTGTTCATTTCCTTGAGCAGCGTCATGGACAGGTTGGCGGCGTCGAGATTGGGGAAGATCAGGAGATTGGCTTCCCCACGCAGGATCGTGTCCGGGATATAGCGCTCGCGCAGTTCCTCATTAAGGGCGAGATCGCCCTGCATCTCGCCTTCCACGATCAACTCGGGCGCGATTGCCTTGAGCTTCTGATAGGCCGCCCGCATCTTGAAGGCACTGTCACCATCGCGCGAGCCGAAGTTGGAGTAGCTCAGCAAGGCGACGCGGGCTTCGATGTTGAAGCGCTTGAGGTGATTGCGCGCGTGCAAGGCAATCCCGACGATCTCGTCGGCTGTGGGGTCCATGTTGACATAGGTGTCAGCGAGGAAGAACGCGCCGCGCGGCATGATCAGCATGGAAAGGGCGGACACATCGCTGACGCCTTCCTGCAGCCCGATCACCGAACGGATATCGCGGACATGCTTGATGAAGCGGCCCTGCAGGCCGCAGATCAGCGCATCGGCTTCTCCACGCTGCACCGCCAGCGCCCCGATCACGGTGGTATTAGTGCGCACGACCTGGCGGGCTGTGTCCGGAGTGACGCCGTCGCGCCCCACGAGCGAATGGAAGAGCGAGACATAATCGCGGTAACGGGGATCGTCTTCAGGGTTGATAACCTCGAAGTCATCACCCGGGCGCAGATTGAGGCCAAACCGCTCAATGCGGGCCTCGATGACGGCCGGGCGCCCAATCAAAATGGGGCGAGCAATGCGGTCTTCGAGCAGCACCTGCGTAGCCCGCAGGACGCGCTCGTCCTCACCATCGGCGAAGGCGATGCGCTTGTTCTGACCCTGGGCGCGGTCGATGATCGGCTTCATGACTAGGCCGGACCGGAAGACGAAGCGATTGAGGCTGTCGCGATAAGCGCCGAAATCCTCGATGGGCCGCTTGGCCACCCCCGAATCCATTGCCGCACGGGCAACTGCTGGCGCGATGCGCAGGATCAGGCGCTGGTCGAAGGGATTGGGAATGATGTGCTCGGGGCCGTAAACGGCAGGCGCGCCCGAGGGCGACACTTCCAGGCCCGGCTCACGGGCGAGCTTGGCGATGGCGCGAACGGCCGCAAGCTTCATTTCCTCGTTGATGGTGGTCGCGCCGACATCGAGCGCACCCCGGAAGATGAACGGGAAGCACAGGACATTGTTGACCTGATTGGGGTAGTCCGAGCGCCCAGTGCAGACCATGGCATCAGGGCGGGTAGCTTTGGCCACTTCCGGCATGATCTCAGGATTGGGATTGGCGAGCGCCAGAATCAGCGGTTTGGGTGCCATCTTCTGGAGCATTTCGGGGCGGAGTGCGCCAGCGGCCGAAAGACCGAGGAAGACGTCCGCACCCTCGATCACTTCTGCCAGCGTCGTGGCGTCGCTGACGCGCCGGAATTGTCCGCGCCACTTGTCGTTGACGTCATTGCGCTTGTGGGTGACGAGACCGTCCTTGTCCGCAACCCAGATATTCTCATGCTTGGCGCCGAGCGCCACCAGCACATTGAGGCAGGCAATGGCCGCAGCCCCTGCCCCCGACGTGCAGATCTTGACGTCCTCGATACGCTTGCCTGCCAGTTCCAGGCCGTTGAGCACGGCAGCGCCAACGATGATCGCGGTGCCGTGCTGGTCGTCGTGGAACACCGGGATCGGCATGCGCTCGCGCAGCGCTTCCTCGATCTCAAAGCAGTCAGGTGCGCGGATATCTTCGAGGTTGATGCCGCCAAAGGTGGGCCAGAGCGGCGCTACCGCCTCGATGAACTTGCCCGGATTGATCTCGTCGATCTCGAGGTCGAAGACATCGATACCGGCAAATTTCTTGAAGAGGACCGCCTTGCCTTCCATCACCGGCTTGGAGGCGAGCGCGCCGATATTGCCCAGGCCCAGCACTGCTGTGCCGTTGGAAATCACCGCAACAAGGTTCTGGCGCGAGGTATAGCGGGACACCTCATCGGGGTTCTCGGCGATTTCTTCGCAAGGAGCGGCTACGCCGGGGGAGTAAGCCAGGGCCAGATCGCGCTGATTGCCGAGGGGCTTGGTGGGTTGGATCTCAAGTTTGCCGGGCTTGGGATATTCGTGGAAATGAAGCGCTGCTTCGCGCAAGGCGCGCCGCTGCTCGTTGATATCCGTTGACAATCAGGTCTCCTCCGAGGTGGATTCCCGGCCATCGGGCCGGCTGGCGCGTTCGTGCCACCATTCAGCCGAGTTGAAAAGGGCGAATGCCGCTGATCCCGATCAAGTCGGGCCTAAGCGGCGGCCGGGAGGGCGGCCCGTAACGGCCGAGCTGCAGGAGTTGTTGCCTGGTGCAAGGCGTAAGCAAGGTCCTTAAAGGCTTCGGCACGTAGGGCCGGCGAAAAGATGAAGCCTTGCGCCTGCACCACGCCATGCGCCCGCAGGTAGAGCGCCTGAGCTTCAGTTTCGACGCCCTCAGCTACGATCTCGCAATCGAGGTCGCGCGCCATGGCGATGAGGCCATCAAGCACAGGCACATTGGTGGTGCCGGGCTTGATCATGTCGATAAAGACCCGGTCGATCTTGATGACGTCGACACCCAGCGTTTGCAGATAAGCCAGATTGGAGTGGCC
>JAQSXP010000167.1 GCA_029256605.1 Devosia sp.
GCCATGCGCGCATTAAAGGTGAGATAGGCGGCGGCGAGAGCCCCGGCCGCGCCCAGCAACGCCCCGGTATAGCGCTGTTCGCGCGGGGCCAGGGCCATGCCGGTGATGGCGCCCATGATCGCGCGGGCGGCCAGGCCCGGCGCAATGATCCGGTCGGGTGAGGAGGGCAGTTTGTCGCCCAGCAATTCGCCGGCGGCGAGCGCGACGGTGCCCGCAACCACCAGGGGATGACCCAAAAAGGGCGGAGCGCCGTTATCAGCGGGCAGGGCACCACGATTGGCGGCGATGGACACGGCCGCAAGGGGGCTCAGCGCCCGCATGCCGCCGGCCATGCCGATCAGAAGGGAATGAAACAAGCGCAGAACTCCGTGGCTGGATTGATCCTGCCAGCAACGGGTGGGCTGTGCCGGAGTTCCCGCCCCCTCCTACTCGGCGGCCGGGGCCGGGCGCGTCAGCTGGTGGCCGGCATTGCCGGGCAGGCGCATGAACAGCGCCGTCGAGATCAGGCACATGCCCGCCAAAACGAAAAACGCCAGGTGGAAATCGGCGAGGATCAACTCGCCCCCGCGCAGGGCATTGCTGGCTTCGAGAATGCCACCGCCCAGCGCCACGCCAAGGGCGATGGTCAGCTGCACATTGACCTGGCTGATCACATTGGCCTGGCCGGCGTCCTTGTCGTTGATGTCGGAAAACACAAAGGCATTGCTGCCGGTCCAGAAGATGGATTGCCAGAAGCCCACCACAACGAGAATGGCGATGATCAGGGGCAGGGGTGTTTGGGGGGTATAAAGCCCCATGGCGACGAGCCCCAGCGCCGACACGGCCGTCGCGACCACAAGGGCGTTGCGGAACCCCATGCTGGCAAAGATCTGGTTGGCGACAAATTTGGCGACGATGGCGCCAACGGCTCCGGCAAAGGTGACCATCCCTGACTCAAAGGGCGACATGCCAAAGCTGAGCTGCAGCATCAGGGGAAAGAGGAACGGGATCGCCCCCTGGCCCAGGCGGAAGAACGAGCCGGCGACGACGGCGCTGCGGAAAAAGGGAAAGCGCAACAGCCGCAGATCAAACAGCGGCTTGGGGGTGGCCAGCGCGTAGCGGACGTAAAGCAGGCCGAGCACAATGCCCAGCACCGTTGCAATCACGCCAAACAGGGGCGGCAGGGCGGGCAGGCTGATCACCGAGGTGCCAAAAACAAAGAGCGCAAAGGCGCTGCCAGCCAGGATGAAGCCTTTGAAATCCATCGTGCCCGGTTCGATCCGCTCCATTTCGGGCAGGAACTTGCTGACGAGAGCGATGCCAACAATGCCGATGGGCACATTGATCAGGAAGATCCAGTGCCAGGACAGATAGGTGGTGAGAAAACCGCCAAATGGGGGGCCTACAATAGGCCCGATCAGCCCGGGGATAGTCAGCCAGGCCATGGCCGCGACCAGGTCGTGCCGGGCGGTGGAGCGCACCAGCACAAGGCGCGCCACCGGGGTCATCATCGCGCCGCCCATGCCCTGAAGGAAGCGGGCGCCGACAAAGGTTTCCAGGGAATTGGCAAAGGCGCAGGCGAGCGAGCCCAGCACGAAGACGCCCATGGCCCAGCGGAACACGGTGCGGGCGCCAAACCGGTCGGCCATCCAGGAGCTGATGGGGATAAAGATCGCGAGCGCCACGAGATAGGCCGTCAGCGCCAGCTTGAGCGAGATCGGGTCGGTGCCGATATCGCTGGCGATGGCGTTGAGCGAGGTCGAGATCACCGTGGCGTCCATGTTTTCCATGAACAAGGCGGTGGCAAGGATCAGGGGCGTGATGCGAGACAAATCTGTGTTCGAGCCAAGGGGCGGCAGCCCCCGCACTCACTCCTTTGTGGCAACCAGGGCCTTGTAGCCCGAGACATTGTTGCCCGCTTCCGCGGGGAGGCGAAGATAAACGAGGCCGGCAAGGGCGCTGACGCAACCAACAACGAAAAACGCGATCTGGAAGTCGGCGAGGGACAGTTCCCCGCCATGGGTGCGGGTGCTGATTTCCAGCACCGCCCCTGCCACCGCAACGCCAAAGGCGATGCTCAGTTGCTGGGCTACAGCCACGATTGCGGTGGCCTGGCTGGCATCCTCGTCGCTGATATCGGCGTAGCCCAGCGCGTTGGAGCCGGTAAAGAACATCGAGCGCAAGACGCCCCCGACCAGCAGCACGGCCATGATCAGGGGCACCCAGGTGGTGGTCGTAAAGGTGCCCTGCACCGCGATCAGCACGCCGCCGATGATGCCGGCAACGGCCAGCACATGGGGAAAGCCGAACCAGGCAAAAACGCGTTCGGCGATGAACTTGCTCATGATGGCGCCGATTGCCGACACAAAGGTGATGGCGCCCGACTGGAAGGGGTTAAGCCCAAAGCCAAGTTGCAGCATCAGGGGCAAGAGGAACGGCACGGCGCCTATGCCGATGCGGTAGATCGAGCCGCCGATGATGGAGGAGCGGAACAGGCGCTGGCGGAACATGCGCGGGTCGAGCAGCGGATATTTGGTGCGCTGGGCATGGAGCAGATAAAAGATGCCGGCAACGACGCCGACGGCAATGGTGAGATAGCCATAGATCAGGGGCAGGGCGGGCAGGCTGATCACCGAGAGGCCAAACACGGTGCCGGAAAAGGCGACGCTGGCGAGCAAAAAGCCGACAGCGTCGATGGGGCGCGAATTGCGCTCGTCCTTGACCTTGAGGAAGCGACCGGCGAGCAGGATGCCAGCAATGCCGATGGGAATATTGATCCAAAAGATCCAGTGCCAGCTCAGATAGGTCGTGAGAAAGCCGCCGATCAGCGGGCCGGTGAGCGGTCCGATCAGCCCGGGTACGGTCAGCCAGGCCATGGCGGCAACGAGTTCGTTGCGCGGGGTCGAACGCACCAGCAGCAGGCGCCCAACCGGGGTCATCATCGAGGAGCCGATGCCCTGAAAGAAGCGCGAGATCACGAAGGTCTCGAGCGAATAGGAGAACGAGCAGGCGAGCGAGCCCAGCATGAACACGAAAATGGCGATGCGGAAGATGTTCTTGGCGCCGAAGCGGTCCGCCATCCAGCCGCTGATCGGAATGAAGATCGCCAGCGCGACAAAATAACTGGTCAGCGCCAGTTTGAGCGCCACCGGCTCGGTGCCGATGTCCACCGCAATGGCGGGCAGCGAGGTGGCGATCACCGTGGAGTCCATCTGTTCCATGAACAGGGCGACCGCCAGGATGAGGGGTGTAACGCGGATCAAGGGAAAACCGGGGCAAAGCAAAAGAAGGGCCGACGCAGCAGCCAATGCCAGTATGGTCGCCAGCGGCGGCACTGGAAAGCGCAAACAAGTGTTGATCGACCAAATGATGAATGCTTGCCGTTGCCGCGTTGTATTGGCGGCGCTCGCCATGGGCATGCGCGCCATGCAAAGCCGGCAGCCCCGCTGCGCGCCCGCCCCCCTATGCAGCGCAATCGGGGGGTGCTAGAGACCCTCGCCAACCTGAACCCGGCGCCCCGCTCGCCCCGTTCACATCCCCAAAGCTCTGATCCCCCTCAGACCACCGGAAAGTTATTGGCATTGGCAAAGATCATCACCACCATTACCGGCGATTCCGCCCTCACCTTTGATGACGTGCTGCTGCAGCCGGCACGCTCCGATGTGCTGCCCGGCGAAACCGACATCGCCACCTATGTGACGCGCGACATTGCGCTCAACCTGCCCATCCTGTCCTCGGCCATGGATACGGTCACCGAAAGCGCGATGGCCATTGCCATGGCGCAGGCCGGCGGCATGGGCGTGATCCACAAGAATTTGACGCCGGCCGAGCAGGCCGAGCAGGTGCGTCAGGTCAAGAGTTTTGAATCGGGCATGGTGGTCAACCCCATCACCATCGGCCCTGATGCGACCCTGGCCGATGCCCTCTCGCTGATGCAGACCAACCGCATTTCGGGCATTCCCGTGGTGGAGAATGGCGGCAAGGGCGGCCGGATGACCGGCAAGCTCGTCGGCATCCTCACCAACCGCGATGTGCGCTTTGCGTCCAATCCGGCCCAGCGCATTGCCGAGCTGATGACGCATGAAAACCTCATCACCGTGCGCGATGGCGTCAGCAAGGACGAAGCCAAGGTGCTGCTGCACAAGCACCGCATCGAAAAGCTGCTGGTGGTCGACAGCGAGGGGCGCTGCACCGGGCTCATCACCGTCAAGGACATCGAAAAAGCCCAGCTCAACCCCAATGCAGTCAAGGACGCTCAAGGGCGCCTGCGGGTCGCGGCGGCGTCCACCGTTGGGGATGCCGGCTTCGAGCGTTCGTTGGCGCTGATCGAAGCAGGGGTGGACCTCCTCGTCATCGACACCGCCCATGGTCACTCGGTGCGGGTTGCCGAAGCCGTCGAGCGCGTGAAACGCGAAAGCAATTCCACCCGCATCATGGCGGGCAATGTCGCCACCGCCGAAGCCACCCGCGCGCTGATCGATGCGGGCGCCGATGCAGTCAAGGTCGGCATCGGCCCCGGCTCGATCTGCACCACCCGGATCGTCGCCGGCGTGGGCGTGCCGCAGCTCGCAGCCGTGATGGCCTGCGCCGAAGAAGGCGCCAAGCATGGCGTACCGGTGATCGCCGATGGCGGCATCAAGTTCTCGGGCGACATGGCCAAGGCGCTCGCAGGCGGCGCGTCCTGCGTGATGGTGGGCTCGCTCCTTGCCGGCACCGATGAAAGCCCGGGGGAGGTTTATCTTTACCAGGGCCGCTCCTATAAATCCTATCGCGGCATGGGCTCGGTGGGGGCCATGGGTTCGGGCTCGGCCGACCGCTATTTCCAGCAGGATGTGCGCGACCAGATGAAGCTCGTGCCCGAGGGTATCGAGGGGCAGGTGCCCTATAAAGGTTCGGCC
>JAQSXP010000168.1 GCA_029256605.1 Devosia sp.
TCGTAGCGGCCGGCATGGCCCTGGATGCCACGCAGGCGGGGGATGATCTCTTCGTGTCGAAGTTCCAAGAGCTTGCGGTAAAGGCTGAGATGGCTGTTGGGCCCGGCCTCGTCGGTCCTGTCCCAATCGAGCTTGCAGGCGCGGAAGGTGGCCTCGGCCATCGGGTCGGGCGGCAATTGGTCGGGCTCGCTGTCCCCGATCATGTGGCGCATTTCTTCCCGGCGCCCCTTGCGGATGGCGTCGGCCAGATCCTCGCCCACATCGGTAAAGAACAGGAAGGGACGCTTGCTGTCCCATTCCTCGCCCATGAACACCATGGGGATCTGGGGCGAGAGCAGATAGATCGTCGCCAAAACGCGTGTGACCGGCGCCGGAGCCAACTGGCCGATCCGCTCGCCAAAGGGGCGGTTGCCGATCTGGTCGTGGTTCTGGATAAATGCGACAAACGCGGTGCTGGGCAAAAAGGCGCTGGGCTCACCCTTGGGCTTGCCTTCATGGGGGGTTACTTCGCCCTGATAGGCATAGCCTTCGGCAAGCGAGCGGCCCAATAGGTCCGTGCGACCCTCGTAATTTTCGTAGTACCAGAACTTTTCGCCGGTAGCCGCGACATGCAGGCAATGATGCACGTCGTCATTCCACTGTGCATCGTAGAGCCAGGGCCCGCCATGCCAGCCGCGCTTGAACCAGCCAGCCTGGTTATGGGAGTTTTCCTGCACCAGATGGATATAGCGTCCATCCGTGGCGGCGCGGGTCTGCTCGGCCAACTCCTGCAGCATATGCCTGGGGCCGAAATCCTGGATCGCATGCACCGCATCGAACCGCAGGCCATCGAAGCGGTATTCGTTGATCCAGAAGCGGGCATTGGCAAAAACGATGTCGCGCACCGTGTGAGCGCCTTCATCATCGTAATTGAGGGCCGCGCCCCAAGGCGTCTTGTGCTTTTCGGTCATCACCGGCGCATAGGCGGGCAGGTAATTCCCCTTGGGCCCGAAGTGATTATAGATCACATCGGCAAACACCATGATCCCGCGTTCATGGGCGGCATCCACGAGCGCCTTGAGGTCTTCGGGGTGGCCATAGCTGGCATCGGGAGCGAACAGCATGGCTCCGTCGTAACCCCAGTTCCAGTCGCCCTTGAATTCGGCCAGGGGCAGCAGCTGGATAGCGGTAATACCGAGCTCGAGGAGGTAATCGAGCTTGTCGATCGCGGCGCGGAAGGTGCCTTCCTCCGTGAAGGTGCCGATATGGAGCTGGTAGAGCACCGTTTCTTCCCAGGGCCGGCCGCGCCAGCCGAGGTCGCGCCATTCATAGGCGAGGGGATCGACCACTTCGCTGGGGCCGTCCACATCCTCGGGCTGGTAGCGCGAGGCGGGATCGGGCACTTCCAGATCGTCATCGATCAAGAACATGTAGCGCGTGCCCGGTCCCACTCCCGGCACTTCCAGTTCGAACCAGCCCCGTTCCACGGCCTGCATGGGCAGGGTTTGGCCGCCGATCAGCTTGAGGGAGACCCGGTCGGCTTGTGGTGCCCATAGCCGGAAGCGCACCCCCGATCCGGTGATTTGGGTGCCGAACTTCATTTCCTGTTCGCGGCGAATGGTCTTGCGCGCGGGGACGGCCATTTGATTCATCGGGAAATTCCTCTTTCCCCAGCAACGCCCGAAGAGCGCAATTGGCTGATCCCACTCACCTAGATTGATCCTCCGCTTCTTCCTGGGTTTCGAGCTTGACCGTCAGCACCACGGGGCCCTGGCTGCCATCGCGGATCTGGACCGAAAGCTCGGTGGTCTGGGGATCGCGAAAGGCATCGCGGACCATGTCGGACAGCGTTTGGCGGGCCATTCCCACGGCCACATCCATGTTTTCCAACTCCAGGCCCGCATCGTCGCGATAAAGCCCGTCGCTGTCATTAATATCGAAAAAGAAGCGCGGCATTCGCCTTCACCGTCGTTCTTTGCCGGGTCCGCCCAGTCGGCCGCCCATCAAGGCCGGGCATCCCGTTGGTCTACACGTGTGATGGGTCAGCTCCCGCTGCGTTTGCGTGCCCGGCTCAAGAGCCAAGCCGCAGGAGCCGAAAAGGCGATGGTGCCCCAGGGGAGCGAGCGACGCTCGAGCGGGGGCTTGGCCGGTTTTTCCAGCTTCTTGCGATCCCAGGGCCAGACGCGGCCGACATGATCGGCCATGTGGGCGCCCCGCTCGCCGAGGGGCATTTCGGGGCCGGTGGTGGAATCCCGGGCGGTCTGGTGCTCGACTTCGGAATTGAGTTCGGCCCCCAGGATCACGAGGGTGACGGAAATCCACACCCAGGTCAGGAGCGCGATCAAGGCGCCGAGCGAACCATAGCTGGCATTGTAGTCGCTGAAATTGGTGACATACCAGGAAAAGGCGATCGAGGTGGCGCCTAGCAGCACGACGGCGAGCACCGCGCCCGGGGTGATCCAGCGCCATTTGGCTTCCTCGCGGCTCGGGCCCCAGCGATACAGCGCGGCAATGCTGAGCCAGACAACGAGCAGCATCACCACATAGGACGCCACCCGCACCAGCCATTCTAAGCCGCCCGTCGTGGGCAGAAGCGCGATGATCGCGGGCAGGATCACGACGGTTGCCACCACCATCATCGCGGCGATCGAGCCGCCCAGTGTGAACAACAAGGCGATCAGCTGCAGCTTGAGAAAGGGGCGGCGCTCCTGTTCGTGATAGGCGATGTTCATGGCCTCGAACAGCGCCTTGACGCCCGCGCTCGCGCTCCAAAGGGCAATGGCAATGGAGATGAGGAGGGTGAAGCTGAGGGTGCGGCTGCTTTCGGTGGTAAGCCGGGTCAGCTGGTCGCGGATGATGTCGATGCCGCCCGAGGGCACGAGGCCGACCAGCAGATCGACCTGGTTGGCGACGTCGGAGGTGTTGTTGAAGAGGCCATAAATGGCCACGACCGAGGTCAGCGTCGGCACCAGCGCCAGCAGCATGTAGAAGGTGACGCCGGCCGAAGTCAGCAAAATCCGGTCATCATTGATGGACCGGAACATGCGGTAGAGAATGTCTTTCCAGCCGGCGGCAGGAATTTCGGTGGGGGCAGCCGCGTCTCGCCCCCGACCTTTTTGACCGGCGTAAAGCGATGACGTGTCTTGCATTCTTCCCCCCAAGAGAGAAAGGCGGGTTGAGCCGCCTTTCTCTTGTGTTGCCTAGATCAGGTTGTCGACTCTCCGGTCGAAGACGTGCCGGTGGAGCCGGTTGAAGACGTGGTGGCGGTGCTCGCCACATTGGTCACGCCTTCCTTGGCCTGCTGGTAGATTTCGCCAGCCTTGCCGGTAGCGGTTTCATACAGCTCGGTCGCCTTTTCGCGGCCCTGCTCGTAAACCTGATTGGCCTGTTCGGCGGCGGTGGCCTTGAGCTGGTCGGCGGTTTCACCGAGCAGCGCATCCTCCTGCTCTGTATGGGGCAGGGAAGCGGCGATGGCGGCGCCGGCGGCAAAGGCGAGAGCCCCGGCGACCAGCGGCTGCTGGCGGAACTGGTCCATCAGCGTGTGGTTGAGCGAACCAGCGCCGTGGCGCAGAGTCGAGCCGGCATAGCCCGCCTGATGGCGGATGGCGTTGCCGGCGTGGCCGGCCTGGCTGCGCAGCCCACTGGCGGCGTGACCGGCGTGGCTGGCACCCGAGCTCAGTGCATCGCGGGCGTCATGGAGCTTGCGGCGGGCCTGGCGCCAGGTATGGGACGCCCAGCCAGTAGCGGCATCGAGCAGATTGCCCGCTTCGTCGCGGAAATGCTGCACCTGCTGGCCGCTGGCATCGGCAAAGCCCTTGAAGCGGTTGCCGGCCTCATCCACGAAGTGCCCGGCGCGCTGGCCGGCCTTGTCGGTCAAGGCGCGGAACTTCTTGCCGGAATCGTCGGTGAACTCGCTATAGTTGCGGCCCGCATCATCGCTGACGCTGCCCAGGCGCTGCATGCTGGTGCCCGAGATCGTGGCGACGGGGTAGTCTTCGTCGTCATAGAACTCTTCGTCGATGTAAACGCTCTCGGTGTCGTAGTCCGTAGCGCCATAACCGCGACGGGCATTGATGCTGTCGTCCCAGGCATCGTCGCCATAAGCGCGGGTGGTCGTCGTCCGTGTCGACTTGGACGAGCCGCCAGGCTTGGCCATCAGCCAGGCCAGGCTCACGCCCAGGAGTGCCACCGGCAGGGGATTGGCGGTGACGCTGCGCTGCAGCGAACCGATGAACTCCCCGCCACCACCTTTGGTATAGGCCATCAGCTCATCCACGAGCTGGCCGGGTGACAGCTTGTCGGCGATCTGGTCGATGCGGTTTTCTACCTGGTTGCGCTGCATGTCGATTTCGCGCTGCAACTCGGCCGAGCTTTTGTGTTCGTCATCGTAAGCCATTAGAGTCTCTCCTTGACCACATCGGCGTCACGGCCCAGCGAAGAGGCAGTGCGCTCCATTTTCAGGTTGCTGGCCTTAAGGGCATTGAGCCCGCGGTTCACCATCACATAGGCGATGATGCCGACCACCACGGTGACGATGATCGCCCCGATGGAAGTGGCCATGGTTTCGTCCATGCCCTGCGCTTCAAAGAAGGAAGCGATCAGCGATACGAGGAAGGACAGGAAAACGCCCAAGGCGCCCAGGGCCAGCACTGCGCCCGCGAGCAGGATCACGACGCCGTTGATGGTCTGGGAAACCTTCTCGGAAGCTTCGGCCTTGGCGAGCTGGATTTCCTTGTGGAAGAGGTTGGAAATATCGCTGGCCAGGCCGCCGATCAGTTCGGAGAGCGGCCGGCTGTCATTGACGTTAGACATTGCCCTTCTCCCCATCCTGGGTAGTTGCACCCGAGCCGTAGCCGGTGCTGCTGCCTAGGCCCGAGCTCGAGCCCGTGCTGCCGGTGCGTGGAGCTGGTGCTGCCCGAGCCGGTGCCATAACCGCTCGAACCGGTGCTGCCGCCCGTCGAGCCATAGCTGCTCGAGCCGGTGCTGCCCGTCGAGCCCGAGCCGTAGCTGCCCGAACCGGTGCCGCCGGCACCCGAACCATAGCTGCTGCCGGTCGCGCCGCTGCCGCTGGTGGCATAGCCGCTGCTGCCGGCATAGCTCGAGCCATTGCCGGTATAGCCGGTGCCCGAAGTGTCGGTGCCCGAGCGGCGGTGGGCCGAAGCGAGCACGAAACGGCTGGCCGCAAAGCCTGCCAGCGCCGCAATGCCCAGGAAAGCGAGGGGCTGGCGGCGACCGAAATCCTGGGCCATGCCCACGAGATCGTCCACGTTCTTGTTCTGAACGGTATCGGAAACGCGATTGATGCCGTTGGCAAAATCGCGGACATAGCCCGAAATTGCGCTTTGCTGGTCGTTTTCAAGCTCATCGGCCACGCGGGTCACCGCCGAAGCAATGCCGCTGAGCTGGCCGGCGGCCATGTCCTTCTGCTCGCTGGCAAAGCTGCGCGCCTTTTCGGTGGCAGCGCCGAGCTGCTCCTGGGCTTGACCCTTGAGGTTGCGCACTTCCTCGGCCGCGCGCTGGGCGACGGCGTCAAGTTCGCTCTTGGCGGTTTCCTTGACGGCGGCAAAATCATGCTTGGCCTGTTCCTGAGCTGCGCTCAGGTCCTGCTTGGCCTGGTCGGGAACAAGGCCCGCCGCGCCGCCACTGCTCGATGTCTGGTCTGCTGGAAATTGACTAGGATCTTGGGGGCTCATCGCTCCGACTCCTTTTGGTTCTAGAGAACGTCGCCTTGGCCGCTCCGTGGCCGACGCTAGGTGAGCACACAATGCCGCGAGTGGTGCGGAAGTTCCCTAAATTGCCGTGAAATTTCAGAAGCTTAGTAGAGAATACACAAGCCGGCAGCCCCGCCCATACAGGCGGTCTGCCGGCTTGGGATCAAGCCGAATCGCCGGGCTTAGGCGGCCTTGGCGTTGGCCTCGGAAGTTGCCATCGTGGTCAGCTTCTTGTCGGTGGCTTCTTCTTCGCCCAGCGTTTCCTCGAGCAGCTTGACGGCGTCCTTCATGCCCAGCTGCTGGGCCCAGGTGCGCAGCGTGCCATAGCGGGCCATTTCATAGTGCTCGACGGCCTGAGCGGCGGCAATCAGGCCGGCATCGAGGGCCTGGGTGCCCTTGAAGTCTTCCATGATCGACTTGCCTTCCTCGATGATCCCGAGAATGGCGTCGCAGGTCTTGCCGCGCGCGGGCTTGCCGAGTTGCTCGAAAATCTGCTCCAGGCGCTCGATCTGCACTTCGGTTTCATCGCGGTGCTGTTCAAAGCCGGCGGCAAGCTCGGGCGACTGGGCGGCCTTGGCCATCTTCGGCAGAGTTTTCACGATCTGCTTTTCGGCGTAGTAGATGTCCTTGAGCGTCTCGAGAAACAAATCGTTAAGATTCTTTTCTTCAGCCATGTTGATTTTCCTCAGTTAGTGCGCCGTGTGGCGTTCGAGGACTCAATCGGAACGGCCCCTAATTGGTTCCCGGTGTGAACACGGGTTTGCGACAACAGATCAGCCCGCAATATTTGCGGGCGGATGGAACCAGTTGAGTGGGGAAGAGAAGTATCGGTGGGCCGCGTCAGGCGGGCGTGGGCGCAGGCCCCAGCGCGCACTGGCTGGGGCTTCGGCTCCAGTCGATTTCGACAGTCGAATGGGCAATGCCATAGGCCTCAAGCAGAGCGGCCTTGGTAGCCATGGTGACGGCGGCCGGGTCGGCGCCGGGCGCCAGCGCGATTTCGAGCGTTGCCAGCGGCTTGTTGGAGGTGATCGACCAGACATGGATATGTCGCACAGCGGCAAGGCCGGGGACGGTCTTGGTCAGATAGGGGCCGATTTCCTCGACCACCACATTGCCCGGCGCGCCTTCCATCAGGATCTGGAGCGAATTGCGCAGCAAGCTCCAGGCGCTGCGCAGGATGAGGAGGGAGACAAGGGACGAGAGGATCGGATCGATCGGCATCCAGCCGGTCAGCCAGATCGCCACCGCAGCAATGATGGCGGCGGCGGACCCCAACAGGTCGCCGAGCACATGCAGGGCGGCGCCGCGGATATTGACGTGCTCCTTGTCTCCGCCCTGGAGGGTGCGGAAAACGAGAAGGTTCACCCCCAACCCCAGGATCGCGACGACGAGCATGGGCCCGGCCAGCACCGGCTGGGGCGACAGCACCCGCTGCACCGCTTCAAAAAGGATCCAGCCAGCGAGGGCAAAGAGGGTGAGCGCATTGACGAGCCCCGCCACGACTTCGAGGCGCATGAAGCCAAAGGTGTGGGTGGCGTCCGAGGCGCGCCGCCCGAAGCGGAACGCGGCCCAGGCCAGCAACAGCGCCGCGGCATCGGTCAGCATATGACCGGCATCGGCGATCAGCGCCAGCGAGCCCGAGAGGTAGCCGGCCACCAGTTCCACCAGCATGAAGCCGGCGGTCAGCGCAAAGCCGATCAGCACCACCCGTTCATTGTTGGCGCTGACCTTGGGGGCGTGGCTGTGGCCGGCATGACTATGGTCGTGGTCGTGGTCGTGCTCGTGAGTGTGCGGATGGTCATGATCGTGCGCATGGCCGTGCCCGGTTGCGCCTGATCCAGCCAGGGGCCGCGCATCCGCCTCGTTGCCGCCATGTGTGTGCATCGATCTCACCTCATCTGCCCTCATATGAATACCTGTTCATATGAGAGTGCAAGACCCACACGCCGGCGTGATCAAGGGGCGTTGCTGTTGCCCTGTTCTTCGGCGACATGCTCGATCATGTCGGTGAGCATATGGGCGATGTGATCGTCTTCTGCCTCGTAGAA
>JAQSXP010000169.1 GCA_029256605.1 Devosia sp.
TTTTCGGCACGCAGACGCGCGAAATAGTCCAGCCGCTTGCCGAGATCGCGTTCAAAGCCCCGGCCAACCGGATGATAAAAGCTCTGCCGTCCAAGCTTTTCGGGGAAATACTCCTGCCCCGAAAAGCCTTCGGGCGTGTCGTGGTCATAGATATAGCCGTCGCCATAGCCCGAGCCCTTCATCAGCTTGGTCGGCGCGTTCAGAATGGTCATCGGCGGCATGGGCGAGCCGGTTGACTTGGCAAGGCTGGTGGCGGCCTTGAAGGCCGTGTAGACGGCGTTCGATTTGGGCGCGAGAGCCAAATAAACCACGACCTGAGCAAGGGCGAGTTCGCCTTCCGGTGAACCCAGCATCTGGTAAGCGTCACGAGCTGCGACGGCCTGCGGCAGCGCCTGCGGATCGGCCAAGCCGATGTCTTCCACGGCCATGCGGATGAGGCGGCGGGCCAGAAACAGTGGATCTTCGCCGGCGTCGAGCATTCGCGCGAAATAGTAAAGCGCCGCATCCGGATCCGAGCCGCGCACGGTCTTATGCAGTGCCGAGATCAGATTGTAGTGCCCGTCCTGGGCCTTATCGTAGATGGGCGCGCGGCGCTGCACGACGGTCAGGAGGGCAGCGGCATCAAGAATCTCCCCCGGCTTGGCCGAGGCCAGCACTTCTTCCACCAGGCCCAGCAAGGCGCGGCCGTCTCCATCGGCAAGGGTCAGGAGCGTCGCGCGGGCATCGGGCTCCAGCGGCAGTGCAGCGCCACCCAACGCCTCGGCACGCCCGACGAGTTTGTCCAGATCTTCGAGGCTGAGCGACTCGAACCGCAGCACCTGGCTGCGCGAGAGCAAGGCGGCGTTGAGCTCAAAGCTGGGATTTTCGGTCGTGGCGCCGACCAGCACCACAGTGCCGTCTTCCATCACCGGCAGAAAGCCATCCTGCTGGGCGCGATTGAAGCGGTGGATTTCGTCGACGAACAGGAGGGTCTTCTTGCCGGAAAGGCGAACGAAGCGTGCGCGCTCAAACACCTTCTTGAGATCGGCCACGCCGGAAAACACCGCCGAAATCTGCTCGAACTCGTAGCCGATCTGATCGGCGAGGAGACGCGCCACCGTCGTTTTGCCGGTGCCAGGAGGGCCCCACAGGATCAGCGATCCCAGCCGGCCAGAGGCAATCATGCGGCGCAGCGTGCCATCGGGCCCGAGCAAGTGGGTCTGCCCGATCACCTCATCTAGGCTGCGCGGGCGCAACTGATCGGCCAGAGGGCGGGCGCGATCCTCGGCGGACTGATCGGTCGGGGTGGCGAAAAGATCGGCCATGGGGCTCCTTTAGCCGCTGACAATGCTGCGCAACACCCGCCCGTCGCGCTGGAGGATAATCTGCCAAGTGCGGACGCGCTGCGCGACGGCACTGGTGAAGGCCTGCACAGTATCCATGCTGATATCGTTGAGCGACAGCACGATGTCGTCCACTCGCAAACCCATCTGATCGGCAGGCGAGCCGGGCTCAACCGCCGTGATCAGCACACCCTTGGCGTCGTAAGGCAGGTCCTTGGCTTCGGCAAGGGCCGGATCAAGTTGACGCACGCTGGTGCCGGCAAAGCGGGTGTTGCCGCTGATGTCCGCGATCTTGTCCGGTCCGGCAGCGGGGGCGGTCTCGACAGTGAAGGCAATGGCCTGGGTGTTGCCGCCGCGCAGGCGCTCAAGCTGCGTCTCGGTGCCGATTGGCTTGGTGGCGAGGCGGAAGTTGAAGGCGCTGGGATCATCGACAGTGATGCCGTCCACCGACACAATCACATCACCCGAGGCAAAGCCGGCGCGTTCGGCCGGCCCACCGGGCGCTACTTCGGTGATGAGCGCCCCATGCGGTGCGGGCATGCCGAGGCTCTTGGCGATATCGGCGGTCACTGTCTGCATTTTCGCGCCGAACCAGGGGCGGACGATTTCGCCGCCAGCGACGCCGGCATCAGCCACCAGCCGCGCCATGTTGGCGGGAATGGCAAAGCCGATGCCCACCGAGCCGCCGGTCTGCGAATAGATGGCGGTGTTGATGCCCACAAGCTTGCCGTCGAGATCGACAAGGGCGCCGCCGGAGTTTCCCGGATTGATCGCCGCATCGGTCTGGATGAAGAACTCGTAGTCGCTGCTTTCCACGCCAGTGCGGGCCAGGGCGGAAACAATGCCGCTCGTCACCGTCTGTCCGACGCCGAAGGGATTGCCGATGGCGAGCACCAGATCGCCAACGAGGAGCCCGTCCGAATCGGCAAAGGTGATGGCGGGGAAGGTGACGGAAGCGGGGTCGCGCACGCGCAGGACGGCCAGGTCGGTCTGGGCATCTTCGACGACGATGTCGACCGCGAACTCACGGCCATCGGACAGGGCGATACGCACATCGGTGGCGCCCTCGATCACATGGCGGTTGGTGAGCACGACGCCGCTGGCATCCACAATTACGCCAGAGCCCAGCGAGCGACTCTCGCGCGGGCGGCTCTGGAACTGGCGGCCACCAAAAAAGCGCTGGAAGAATGGATCGCTGGCAAAGGGGGATGTCGCCTGCTGCTCGATGCGTGTCGCATAGACATTGACCACCGACGGGGCGACCGTCGCCACCACCGGCGCAAAGCTGAGCTTGAGCTGCCCCTCGCTCTGGGGCACCTGCCGGGTGGCGGGCGCCGAGGTCAGATCCTGGCGTTGCGCCACGGAGGCTTGCTGTAGTGGAGCCAAAGCTATTGTCCCGCCCAGAGCCAGAGCCCCAAGCACCAAACCAGCCCCGATCCAAGCCTGCACACGCATCAAGCAAAACTCCAGCAAAGGGTGCGGCCCGGGGCCGCGGAGGGGCAGCGAAACGCCCAGACTTTGTCGTCAAAATGGCACAGCGGCCAGCAGATAAATCCAATGCAAATAAAGGTTTGAATTGGGGGGCCCGGCACCCTATATGCAGCGCTCACCTCCCCCGTCTCCCCTGTGCCGGAAAGGCAAGTCGTCAATGACCACTGAGCCGAAACACGTGTTTCCCAATACCTCCGCGCTGATCGCTGCGGAAGCTCCGGATTTTCCGGCATTTCTGTTCTCGGAGCGGGAGCTGCACAAGGCCACAAAGGTGTTTCGCAAGGGCTTTGACGGGCTGCTGACCTATGCCGTCAAGTGCAACCCTTCGCCTCACATCATTGCGCAGCTGCACCGCGAAGGACTGGAGGCGTTCGACGTTGCCTCCAATCGCGAGATGGAGCTGGTGCGTGAATTCGCGCCGGGCGCGGCGATGCACTATAACAACCCCATCAAGAACAAGCGGGAAATCGAGCGCGCCTACGAGGAGTTCGGCATCCGCTCCTTTACCATCGATCACCCCCAGCAGCTCGATCAGCTTGCGTCAGTGGTATCGCCGTCGCGCGATGTGGAAGTCACCACGCGCTTCAAGGCGGGCAAGGCGCTCAAGTCCTATGACTTTGGCATCAAGTTCGGCGTGATGGAGCAAGGCGCCGCCGAGATCGTCACCATGGTCGAGCAGATGGGCTATACGCCGAGCCTCTGCTTCCATGTCGGCTCGCAGTGCGAAGACGCCTATGCCTATGAGCGGCATATCGCGGCCGCTTCGCGCATCGTGCAGGAAGCGGGCATCGAGCTCAAGCGCCTCAATATCGGTGGAGGCTATCCGGCCCCCTACCCGACCAGCGAAGCGCCGCCGATGGACTATTATTTCGAGACGATCTCGACCGCCGTCGAGGATCACTTCGGCAACAAGAACCGGCCTGAGCTCATCATCGAGCCTGGTCGTGCCCTCGTGACCTCGTCGACCTCGCTGCT
This sequence comes from Devosia sp., assembly GCA_029256605.1. GTDB lineage: Bacteria > Pseudomonadota > Alphaproteobacteria > Rhizobiales > Devosiaceae > Devosia. The sequence goes on from JAQSXP010000169.1 coordinate 3,789, forward strand.
GCTGCGGGTCAAGCATCAGCGCGGCGGCCAGTCGGTCTATGTCAATGACGGCGCTTATGGCTCGCTGATGGAAGTGAAGTTCATGCACTTCACCCCACCGGTGCGCGTGTGGCGTGGTGCCCGGGTGCACGACAACAATGCCGAGTTCTCGGAGTTCACCATCTGGGGGCCGACCTGTGACAGCTATGACGTGCTGCCCCAGGTGTTCACCCTGCCCGCCGATATCGATGAAGATGACTGGATCGAGTTCGGCCTGATGGGTGCCTATACCCAAGCCTCGCTGACCCCGTTCAACGGCTTCGACCGCCGTGACCAGTACTGGGTCGAGGAAGTCTACACCGGCAAGGACGTCCAGCCAGAATAAGCGCGAAACAGCTGAACAAGGGCCATCCCAGACCATCGGGGTGGCCCTTTCGTTTGGGGGGAGGAAAATGTCGCAAGTGCCGCCACTGGCCGCCATGGGCGATCGCATCGTGATCATGGGGCCCAGCAATGCCGGCAAGTCGACGCTGTGCGTCGCCCTGGCCCGGAAGCTTGGGGCGACACCGGTGCACCTCGACCAGCTTCGGCACCTGCCGGGCACGGACTGGCAGCTGCGCCCGGATGCACAGTTTCACCAGCTACACGACGAGGCCATCCGGGGTGAACGTTGGGTGATGGACGGCAATTATTCGGTACTGCTGCCGCAGCGCCTTCAGCGTGCTACCGGCGTCATCATTCTCGATGACCATTTCATTCGGCGCCATCTGCGCTATCTCAGGCGAACCCTGTTGCAGAAGCGGCGTGCCGGCAGCCTCGAAGGCAACAAGGACAGCGTCAAATGGGCGATGATCTGCTGGATCTGGAAGACGCGGCGCAGCACTGATCGCCTGAACCTGCTGGCGGCGGAAACCGGCCTGCTCGTGGTGTTCTGCCGGAGCCTACATGAGGTGAAGGCGCATTATTGTGCCTGGGCGCTCTGAGCCGGCGTGTTGGCGTCGGTCGGTTTTACCAAGCCGAGCCGGATCACGCTTTCGGCGGTGGCGAGAATGGCATCCCGCCCGCTGATGAAGGGGCGGCCGAGCAATCCTTCCCCTTTGCTGCGG
>JAQSXP010000170.1 GCA_029256605.1 Devosia sp.
ATTCTGGGACGAGCGCCTCTCCACCAGCGCCGTTACCCGCATGATGATCGACGCCGATCTGCGGCGCGATCGACGAGCCGAAATCGTCGATAAACTCGCCGCCAGCTACATCCTCCAGGGCGCGCTGGATCGGCTGCGCCGGGGATAAGTCAACAAACAGTTGAACAGCTGTCACCCCTCCGCTAGACCGCAGCAAATTGCAGGGACTCCGAGGCCATGGCTGAACCAACCGGCGGTAACGTCACGCAAGCTGGCAGTAGCGCCAGCGATTTCCCCCCATTTCGCCAGCGCCACCTCTTGAGCATTGCCGATCTGCAGCAGCACGAGATCATAGATCTGCTCAATCGCGCTGAGCGCATGGTCCCGGTGTCCCGCCAGGAGCGCAAGACGCATCCTACCTTATCGGGCAAGACCCAGATCAACCTGTTCTTCGAACCGTCTACCCGTACGCAGGGCTCGTTCGAGATCGCCGGCAAGCGCCTCGGGGCGCTGGTGATGAACATGTCGGTCAAATCCTCTTCGGTGTCCAAGGGTGAAACCCTTGTCGACACCGCCACGACGCTCAACGCCATGCGTCCCGATGTGATCGTGGTGCGCCACTCGGCGGCGGGAGCGGTGGAACTGCTCTCGCAAAAAGTGGGCTGTGCGGTGATTAATGCCGGCGATGGTGCCCACGAACATCCCACCCAGGCACTGCTCGACGCCCTGACCATTCGCCGCCATAAGGGGCGCATCAATGGGCTGACCGTGGCGATTTGCGGTGACATCGCCAATTCGCGCGTCGTGCGCTCCAATCTCCTGCTGCTCGGCGCGCTCAATGTTCGTACGAGGGTCATTGCGCCCCGCAATCTGCTGCCGGCGGGGATCGAGCAACTCGCAACCGAAGTGTTCACCGATATGCGCAAGGGCCTTGAGGGCGCCGATGTGGTGATGATGCTGCGCCTGCAGCATGAACGCGCCAATGGCCGCATGATCCCGTCGGTGCGCGAATACTACCGCTTCTACGGCCTGGATGCCGAAAAGCTCAGCCACGCCAAGCCCGATGTCATCGTGATGCATCCCGGCCCCATGAACCGCGGCGTCGAGATCGATCCAGCCATTGCTGACGGGCCTGCTTCGGTTATTACCGACCAGGTGGAAATGGGCGTAGCCGTGCGCATGGCGGTGCTCGATGCCTTGCTGCCTGCAGGAGACGCCGCATGAGCCGCCCGCTGCTGATCGAAAATGCCCGCCTGGTTGATCCGGCCTCGAACACGGATGCGCACGGGGCCGTACTGGTGGAAGGTGGCGTGATCACCGATCTGGCGCTTGGAGGTCCCATCGGGGTGCCTGAAGGCGCTGAGGTCGTTTACGCGGCGGGGCATGTGCTGGCGCCAGGTCTCATCGACATGCGCGTTTTCACCGGAGAGCCGGGCAAGGAGTACCGTGAAACGTTGCAATCTGCCAGCGAGGCGGCGGCCGCGGGCGGCGTGACGAGCTTTGTGATGATGCCCGACACCACACCCGTAGTGGACGACGGCGCTCTGGTCGACTTCCTGCTGCGGCGAGGCAAGGCGACAAGCAAGGTCAATATCCTGCCCGCCGCTGCTCTCACCAAAGGCCTGCGCGGCGAGGAAATCACCGAATTCGGTCTCCTGCAGGAGGCCGGTGCGGTTTGCCTGACCGATGGCCGGCATTCCATCCAGTCCAGTGCCTTGCTGCGCACCGCAATGAGCTATGCCGCCAATTATGACATGCCGGTGGTCCATCACCTTGCCGACCGGGGCCTCGTGGGCGACGGCGTGATGAACGAAGGTTTGTTCGCCACGGTTCTGGGCCTCAAGGGCATTCCGCGCGAAGCCGAAACCATTCCCCTGGCGCGCGACCTGCAACTCGCAGCGCTGACGGGCGTACGCTACCACGCCGCCCAGATTTCCACTGCAGCCTCCGCCGAGCTCGTGCGGACAGCCAAGACCCAGCACCGCAACGTGACCGCGGGTGTTTCGATCAACAATCTGGCGCTAAACGAGAATGACATCGGCCGCTATAGGACCTTCTTCAAGCTGGCGACGCCCCTGCGCGCCGAGGACGATCGACAGGCGATGATCGAAGCGCTGCGCAACGGCACGATCGACACCATCCACTCCGACCATGATCCGCAGGATAGCGAAGTCAAGCGGCAGCCTTTTGCCGAAGCTTCCGATGGGGCTATCGGGCTGGAAACCCTGCTCGCAGCGGCATTGCGGCTGGTGCATTCGGGCGAGGTGGATCTGCCGACTGTGCTGCGGGCGATGACGATCCGACCCGCACAACTTCTGGGCCTGCCCTCCGGGCGCATTGCCCGGGGTGCCCCGGCCGATTTAGTTCTGTTTGATCCCGATTATCCCTGGCAGGTCAGCGAGACCGCCATTCGCTCGCGCTCCCGCAATACGAGCTTTGAAGGCGCCCGCCTTGCCGGCAAGGTGATGCGCACCATTGTGGGCGGACAAACGGTTTATCTCCATACCGAGACGGCATAGCCACCTAGAGAGGCCTTGTGGAACCGGCGGGGCTGGGGCTACCAATAATCACCGCTGCTGTGGAACCTGCTTATGGCCCCTGACTCGCTTACCCTGCTCTATGCCGTCGTGCTCGGCTATCTCTGCGGCTCGGTGCCCTTCGGCCTGCTGCTGACCCGCGCGGCCGGGCTGGGCGATATTCGCGCCATCGGCTCGGGCAATATCGGGGCGACCAATGTGCTGCGTACCGGCAATCGCTGGCTCGCGGCAGCGACACTGGTCCTCGACGCAGCCAAGGGCGCCCTTCCCGTTTTGCTGGCCCGCTATCTCTGGGGCGAGGATGCGGCAATGATCGCGGCGATCGGCGCCTTTGTCGGGCACTGCTTTCCCGTGTGGTTGGGCTTCAAGGGCGGCAAGGGCGTTGCCGTATTGATCGGCGCCCTTCTCGCGCTCTCATGGCCGGTCGGGCTGATCTTCTGCGCCGTCTGGCTGTTGATCGCGTTTACGCGCAAGACCTCGTCCCTCGCCTCGCTGACTGCTGGTGCCACGGCCCCCATCTTCGCCTATGTGATCGTCAACGAGTGGCTTGCGGGTGCGGTGGCTATCATGGTGATCCTGCTCTTCATCCAGCATCGCACAAATATCGCGCGGTTGATGGCGGGCACCGAGCCGACCATCGGCTCGACCAAGAAGGCCTGATCCGATGAACCAAGGCGCTGCACTGGTTTCCGACCGTGAGCGCCTCGCCTGGCTTCGCCTGATACGGACCGACAATGTCGGTCCGGTCACCTTCCGCCAATTGCTCAGCCGCTTCGGCTCGGCCGAGGCAGCACTTGAAGCACTGCCAGGCTTGCTCAAGCGTGCCGGCTCACGGCATCGCGTCGCGACCCTGATGCAGGCTGAAGATGAGCTCGCCGGTCTGCAGCGCTATGGCGCCCATCTCGTGCTCAGCTGCGATCCCGACTACCCGCCGCATCTCGGCTTTATCCCTGGCGCGCCCCCCGTGCTGACCCTCGCCGGCGGGGCCAACCTCGATTGGCGGCGCACCGTAGGCATGGTTGGCGCGCGCAACGCCTCCTCGGCAGGAGTGAAGATGACTCGCCTCCTCGCGAGCGATTTGGGTGCGCGTGGCTACACGATTGTGTCGGGTCTTGCTCGTGGCGTTGATGCGGCCGCTCATCGCGCCAGCCTCGCAACCGGCACTGTTGCAGTGCTGGCGGGCGGCTTCGACCAGATCTACCCCGACGAGAACATTCCGCTCGCCCATGACATTCTGGACAATGGCGGCGCCCTGCTTACAGAGATGCCGCTCGGCTGGGAGCCGCGGGCTCGTGATTTCCCGCGCCGCAACCGGCTGGTTTCCGGTCTTTCGCTGGGAATTGTGGTTGTGGAGGCGGCCAAGCGTTCGGGGTCGCTGATCACTGCGCGCCTGGCACTCGAGCAGAACCGTGATGTTTTCGCCGTGCCTGGCTCCCCCCTCGATCCCCGGGCTGAGGGCGGCAATTCACTGATCCAGCAGGGCGCAAAGCTCATCACCAATGCCGAGGATATTATCGAAAGCCTCGGCTCGGCCGATCCGTCCCGCCAGGCTCTGTTCGATCGCCAATGGGAGCCAGACGCCGAAGACATGGGCGGTGGCATTGAAGCCCCCGGCCCAGACGATGCCGAGCGTCTACGGGGGTTGTTGAGCACCGCTCCGATGGAGGTCGATGAATTGCTGCGGCAAACCGGACTGTCTGCCGCAGCGATGCAGATGCTGTTGCTCGAGCTTGATCTGGCTGGCGAGATCGAGTGGTCGAGCGGCCAACTGGTCGCCAAGCGCTACCGCTGACCGGCCCGCCTGGGCTTACCGGCCCCCTTCCAGCTTGCGATGACGCTGGTTGATGCCGCCCGCCCCATAAGGATAATCGCCGATCTGCGGCTTACTCGCCTCATCCAGGCGGGCGATCTCTTCGCCCTCCAGGTACAGATTGGCCGCCGCCATGTTGTCGGCCAATTGTTCGCGCTTGCGCGCACCCAGGATTACCGAGGTCACCGCCGGCCGCTGCACCAGCCAGGCCAACGCGACCTGCGCAGCGCTCACCCCACGCCCCTCGGCGATCTTCATCACCTCGTCGATGACGGCCCAGGTCTGCGGATTGGCATTGCGCTTTTCATAAGCCTCCATGCCACGCTTGGGATTCTCGCCTAGCCGCGTCGCACCCGTGGGCATCTCATCGCGCTTGTATTTGCCCGAAAGCCACCCGCCCGCGAGCGGCGACCACGGCAGCAGCCCCATATCCGCATCGAGCACCGCGGGCACGATCTCGTGCTCGATATCACGCACCAGCAGATTATATTGCGGCTGCAGCGTAACCGGTGGGGTGAAGCCCTGCGCTTT
>JAQSXP010000006.1 GCA_029256605.1 Devosia sp.
TTGGCGTTTTTTGAACGGTTCAGAACGGCCTTGGGTGCCATGCCTCGTCCGGCCAAGCGGGTCGTGTTGATCGGCTTTGACGCGCTGGTGCTGGCGGGCGCGGTGTGGGTGAGCTATTCGCTGCGCTACAGCGCCCCGTTTGTGCCCACGGCCGCGCAATGGCTGCTGATTGTGGCGGCGCCCATCGTGGCTATTCCCATCTTTATCCGGCACGGGCTGTATCGCGCGGTGATCCGCTATCTGCCCGAGCGGGCGATCTGGACCATGCTGCAAGCCATGACCCTTGCCGCGCTGGCTTGGGTGGCGGTGGTGTTTGTTACCGAAATGGCCGGCAACGGCATCGTGCCGCGTTCGGTGCCGTTCTTTTACTGGATGATCGGGCTGCTGTTCATCGCTGGCAGCCGGTTTGCGGCCAAGCATTTCATCTGGGCGCCACGCGAGGACCAGCTCAAATCCGGGCAGATCCTGATCTATGGCGCTGGCGAAGCCGGCTCGCAACTGGCCAGTGCGCTGCGCTCGCAGGGACGGCGGCTGATTGCCGGCTTTCTCGATGACAATCCGGGGCTGCAGGGCCGCGACGTGGCGGGCTTGCGGGTCTATTCGCCCGATTACCTGCCCCAGCTGATCGCCAATTTCGGCATCCAGGAAGTGATCCTGTCCATGCCTTCGGTGAGCTCGGTGCAACGCCAGCGGATCGTGGCTGACCTGACGCGCCACCCGATCAAGATCCGCACCTTACCCCATATCGCCGATCTGCTGGCCGGCAAGTATCTCGTCAATCAGATCCGCGAAATCGACATCGACGAATTGCTGGGCCGCTCCTCGGTGCCGGCGGAAGCCGAGCTTTTGGGCGAGATGATCCGCGGCCGCTCCATTCTGGTGACCGGGGCGGGGGGCTCGATCGGCTCGGAGCTGTGCCGGCTGGTGGCGCGCTGGTCGCCCAAGCGGCTGGTGCTGCTCGAGCAGAACGAATTTGCGCTCTACAACATCCACCGCGAATTGCTGGACCAAACCGATGCGGAAATCGTGCCGGTGCTGGCTTCGGTAACCGACGCGGCGGCGGTGCGCCGGGCGCTCGGCGCGGGGCAGATCGATGTGCTGTTTCATGCGGCCGCGCACAAGCATGTGCCGCTGGTGGAAGCCAATGCACTTGAGGGCATGCGCAACAATGTGTTCGGCTCGCTCTGCATCACCCGCGCCGCCTTTGAGGCGGGGGTGCAGCAATTCGTGCTGATTTCCTCGGACAAGGCCGTGCGGCCCACCAATGTAATGGGCGCAACCAAGCGCTGGGCCGAGTTGATCATGCGCCATTATGCGGGGCTGGCGGAAGCGGCGGGCACCGGGCAGCGGTTTTGCGCGGTGCGGTTCGGCAATGTGCTGGGCTCCAATGGCTCGGTCGTGCCGCTGTTTCGCGAGCAGATCGCCAAGGGCGGGCCGGTGACGCTGACCGATCCGGCCATGACGCGCTATTTCATGTCCATCCACGAGGCGGCCGAGCTGATCGTGCAGGCGGCGGCGCTGTCTGATGGCGGTGATGTGTTTTTGCTCGAGATGGGGGCGCCGGTCAAAATTTCGGACCTGGCGCGCAACATGATCCAGCTCGCGGGCCACACCGTGCGCGACGCCGACAATCCGGGCGGCAGCATCGAGATCCTCACGGTTGGCAGCCGGCCGGGCGAAAAAATGTTCGAAGAACTGTTCTACGACGCCAGCAGCGCCCACCCCACACGCCACCCCAAGATTTTGCGCGCGAGCCTGCGCGGCCCATCGCACGAAGTGCCCGAGGCGCTCGAGGCGCTCGAGGCGGCCATCAAGCGCCAGGACGAGGGCGCCGCCCGGGCCGAGCTGTTTGCCCGGATTGCCGGGGTTGCGCAGCGTGGTTTCGTTCGCGCTGCCACCGCCAGCTACAAGGCATGCAATGACCAGCGGTGCATAGGCAAGAAGTGCCAACCCCCATTGCTGGTCCGGAAGCATCGTTGCCGCTGCTGCGAGAGGAATAGTCCAGAACGTGGTCACTCCAGCGAAGAGCAGTGTTACCGGCTGGTGGCCCCACTGCCGGGCCAATTGTTGATAAGCGTGGCGCCTATGAGCCTGCCAAGGCCTCTCGCCCCGCGCCAGTCGGCGCAAAAGGGTGATCGTGGCATCGCTCACTGTAGCCGCTGGCAGGATCAGCCAGCTAGCATAGGACAGAACCCCCTCCCCAAGGGTCAGCAGCGCGATGGCGAAGATGAGGAAAGCCAGCCCATAAGATCCGGCATCGCCCATGAAAATGCGGGCAGGTGGCCAGTTGCGTTGCAAGAACCCGGTGGCGGCTGCTGCGATCGCGAGAGCCAGCCAGAACACGAGCGATGGATGCGAATCACCAGCAGTCAGGCACCAAAGTCCCGCCGCTCCCAGCAGCACCAGAACGGCTTGGCTTGCTGCGATGCCGTCAATGCCGTCCATGAAGTTGAACAGGTTGAGCCACCAGACGCCCACCAAAACGAGGACAATGCCAAGGAGAGGGCCGGTGATGCTCCATTGCGGGCTGAGGAGCAGAGGCGGCATCGGTTCAGCGGCGACGTATAACAGCGCAAAGAGGGCTATCTGCAGCGGGAAGCGAAGAGCCGGGGAAAGATCCAGAAGATCATCGGCAAAACCCAGCGCCGCTGCACCTGCTGCCAACGCCGCGACTGGCACGAGCAGCGGAGCTCCGCCAAGCCCAAGGATCAGCGCTGCAAGAGCCGCAGCCCCCGCTATGGCTATGCCGCCACCGCGAGGCGTTGGTGATGCGTGGGAGGAGCGGGCATTGGGCGCCTGCACAAGGCCAAGCCGGCGAGCGTGGCGCTCCACCAACCAGGTGCCAGACCAGGCGCTGACACCGGCCGCAACTATGATGAACATCAGAATAATCGGGTGCAAAGGCGGGGGTTTCTGTTACCGGAAAGCGGCCTATGTAGCTGATCCCGCAGATCGGCTCAAATCCGCACCAGCGAAATTGTCACGCATTCGCCGTCTTCTTGATCAAACTCTCGTTGCGCTAGCGCGGGCGTCGGCGGTCATGCGGCCAAACCACAGCAGCAGTTCAGCGACGAAGTCGGCGGTGGCGACACTCCGTTCCACTGTTACGTCCGGAAAGCTCTTGAGAAGTTTGTCCCGAGCCATGGACCATTCGGTCTGATATTCGGAGGCGGGCTGCGCGTGGGTCAGCAGTTCGCGCACAGCAGCCCGGTAGCGCAATTCTTTGCGCAGGCCACCTTGGAGCGCCAGCACCACTGCAAGGGCTAGATGTTCAAGGCCTTCCTCGCGATGCAAGAGGCGGCTTAACAGCCTTGCTTTGATGGAGACATCGTCGACCACGAATTTGGACCGCTTGGTCGAGGTCATCTGGGTGGCATGGATCCGGTAACGGATGCCGACCTGATCTAGATTTTCCCCAAACTTGCCGGCCTCAAAGAGTCTGGCCCATAGATCATAGTCGTCAGAGGTCATCATGCCGGGGTCGTAGTAGAGGATTGATCCGCAGCGCTCGCGGTCAAACACGACGGAGGAATGATAGTATGGACACATGATCGGAAGGGCCGCGATGCAACTTTGCTTGTCGGTTGGCATCTTGCCGTCACGGTTCCAGGTGTCGGGCTCGCCAAACAATTCCGCATGGGTCCCGCAAAAAGCCAGGTCGGGGCGGGCCCGCAGAAACTTAATCTGCTCAGCTAGACGGCCTGGCAGGCTGACGTCATCAGCATCCAGGCGAGCGACATAGGCCCCCTTGGCCAGCCGCAGGGCCGCATTACCGGCAGTGGCCACCCCATGATTATGGCTAAGGGTCAGGATTTCCACCCCTCTGGCCTCAGCGCTGCGCTGCAGCAAAGGCTCGAGGGGAATGGTTGATCCATCGTCAACGACAATGATCTGCAAGGCGTCGACCCCGCCTTCCCGAACGGAAGCTATAGCTTCGATGATGGTGTCCTGCGCGTTGAAGGCCGGCATGATCACGGAGACAACGGGCTGAGCAGAAGAGGAAGGGGCAGGGGCAGGGGCAGGCATGACCTTATCTCCAAACCTCCCACAGACAATTCTTTAGTCTGTGTAGGTCGCGATTACTGCTAGGCCTTCTCGCGGCCTTCAGATCTTGCTTATCATCCTTTGTTCTTGAGCTCTATTTCATGCGTGAAAAGACAGCAGAACTAGATCTCGACGGCTAGGTCATGAGATGGCTGCTCCGTGCGTCCTGCCGGACCGATCTCGATGTAAGTCAAGTCGGGGTGCCCCGCTCAGACCAGACTAACGACGTCCTGGCGCTTATAGGTCGGCCCCCAGGCGATAGCGTCAAGTCGCTGCACCACATAGTCGATTTCAGGGCTTATCTCGTGTCGGAGCAAGGCAACGAGGGCCTGTTCCTCCGCCGGTGTCATTGCGCGATCCATCACATATTCGGCTTCAATGCGCAAAGGTTGGGTTTGCACAAGCCGGCATTCGGATACAGGCGCGATTTTGAGCCAATGGCGTGCACCGAAATTGACATAAGCACGTCCGCCGCTTGGCAACCTGACAAGGAAGCGTTCCCGCCCTAAAATTCTAGTGAGAGCAGGTTGCGCGTGCCCGCAAGGGCAGCGGGGCAGCAAAGCGGCAAGATCCCCCAGTTCATAGCGCAGGATCGGCCCAGCATAGTTGTGCAGGCTGGTGACATAAACCCGGCCGAGTTCACCAGGAGCGAGCGGCTTGCCGTTCTGATCGAGCACTTCCACCAGCACATGGCTGTTGGCGACATGGTAGTGCTGGTCGCTGCTCGGACATTGGAAGGCGATCGGTCCCACTTCCTGGCTCGAATAGCGGTCCAGTGTCTTGGCCCCGAAAATCTTGCGGGCTCGGGCTCGAAAATCGGGCGGCAGGCTTTCGGCATAGGTGAGCAGGGCTGCAGGCTTGGGAGGGGCGAGCTTGCCTTCCTCGAACACGTCCATAACCCCGGTAAGCACCGTGGGGTGCGAGATAATATAGCCGGGCGCCACTTCGCTAAGCCAGGCAGCGTGCTGCTCGATGGTAAATTGCTGTGGCCGCCGCTGCAACTCGGTGCCGACGCCGAGCACTGGATTGGGGCGGCGCGCGACATGCTCACCCTCATGATTGGCAAGATGCACGCTGAACCGGGCGATGGTGCGACTTGAATCAACGCCCTGGCGGATGCGGTCCTGCCAATACTGCGCCTGGTTCAGCCGTCCTACGAGGCCGGTGCTGTGGAAGGTCAGGGGGATGCCGCTTGACCCGGATGTGGAGGCGGAGGTCACCCGGCCGTGGCTGGGCGGCACGGGCAAGGCACCGGTCGCCTCAAGTGAGGCCCGGAACTCAGCGCGGCCTAGGAGGGGCAGGTCGGCTAACCGGATGGATGCGCCGCTCTCCATTGCAGACAGCCGTTCCCGCCACCAGTGAGAGTGCTTGCGAGCATGGTGCAGCAGGCGCTCGATGCACCCGAGCTGGTACCGGCGCATGGCCGCGCCGGGCTGCCGCTCGTGAAAGGCGATCATGTGGCTGTCCACCAGCAGCCGGGCCAAACCGTCATCGATCCGATCGGGCCAGGCGCCGCCTGTAGGTGGCGCGACGGGCTTGCCATGCGGGACATTGGCCATCAGACAGGCTCCTGAACAGGAAACAACGACGGGTCAGGCGATGGGCGGAAGGTCCTGCGGGCCTGGATGAAAACCACGCGGAGCAAAACCGAGATCGCGTGCCGCTTCCGCGTGCGGAAAGACCATGTCGGCGTTCATGCGACGCGCCATTTCGAGTGACAGTTTTTCAAAGCCGCTGCGCCGGCGCATAACCGCGAAGGCGGCACGATATAGCAGCGGTGGAACGCTCACCAATCTGGGCGAGCGCCCCATGGCTGCGAAGATGCGTTCCACCATCGCCCGATAGCTCAGGATTTCTCCGCCCGAAAGCACATAGCCCGGTTCGTTGAGCTTAGGCGCCATCAAAGATGCGAGGGCCGCATCGGCCACATCGCGGGCATGCACCGGCTGGCGCAAGCCCGAGCCAGCACCATAAAGCGGGAAAAAGTCTCGCTCGCCGATCCAGCGTGCAATTTGGGAAACGTTCTTGTCCTTGCCATTGCCATAGACCAGCGTTGGCCAGAGCACATGGGTGTCGACGCCTTCGCTTTCCCCCCAAGCATGCAGACGCCCTTCAGCGACAGCGAGGGATTGAGCCACATGACGCTCGGTTGTGTCGCCCGAATTCACCTTGGTAAATCGGGTGGTTGAGGACAGCATGATGACCCGCTTGGCCTGGGCGGCGCTCAGGGCATCGAGGTGGTTGGTCAAAATATAGGCCGGGGCAAAGCTCAGCCACAGCTGGATAGGGGGGCGCTCGGGCGGGGGATAGATCTCATCTATGGTGCGCCAGCGCAGCGTCTTGTTGATGGTTTCGTGCGGCTGGCGTGAAAAGGCGATTACGGCTGCGCCCCAGGCATTGAGTTGCGGGATCAGCAATTGTGCAACTGGGCTGGTCGCGCCCAAAATACCCACACGGGCGCCGTCGAAGAAAACACTTGGGTCGGGCAGGAGTGGCGTGGTCATGAAGTTGCCCGCGGTTTTTTCGAGAATTCCACAGCCTCGGCAATGGGGCCGTCAAAAAGTACTTCGCCGGCGCTCATGACGAGGCCGCGATTGCAGTTGCTCTTGAGCACCTGGTTGTCGTGGCTTGCCATAACCAAGAGGTCCGCCTGGCTCATCAAGCCGTGCATGCGCACGCGGGCACGCCGCTGGAACGCCGCGTCACCAACGCCAATTACCTCGTCGATCAGCAGAATATCGGCTGGCCGCGCGGTCGCGACGGCGAAGGCCAGGCGCAGCTGCATGCCGGAGGAATAGGTGCGCACGGGACGAGCCAGCGCGTCACCCAAATCGGCAAAGGCGACAATGTCAGGCGTGAACGCGCTGATTTCGGCGCGCGACAAACCCGCAGCCACCCCGAGCAGCACGAGATTTTCGATACCGGTGGCTTCGGTATCCATGCCGGCTTGGACATTGAAGAGACTGGCCTTGCTGCCCCGTGAGCGCACGGTGCCAGTGGTAGGGGGATAAACGCCGGCCAGCACCCGCAGGAGAGTGGATTTGCCCGAGCCATTGTGCCCGATCAATCCCACTCGGTCGCCTGGATGAAATTGCAGGCTTAACTCGCGGATGGCGTGCACATGGGCCGGCCCGGCCGGGCGGCCACTGCCGAGCCGCAGTGCGGTTTGACGCACGGAGCGGCTTTGATAGTCGAACACCGGAAAGGTGATCGAGACCCTGTCGAGCGACAGGCTTGCCGGGGAGGTCGAGCGGAAGGTGTTCACAGCCAGTAAGCCAGCTTCTTGCTGGTCATGCGCATGGCCAGTAGGCCAAGGGCGGTGACAACAGCGGCGATCATCAGCACCACTAGCCAGGTCGTCGGCTCAAATGGGCGGCCCAGAAGAGGATCGCGAATAATGGCGATCAAATAAGCGAAGGGGTTGAGGTGCAGGATCAACTCGGAATTCTCACCGAGCCGGTCGCCTGTCCACAACACCGGGGTCACAAAGAAGAGGACACTGACTAATGATTGAACGATAGGCGGTATATCGCGATAGCGGGCGCTTACAATGCCAAAGATCATGCAGAGCCAAAACGAGACATAGGCCAGGAGAAAGAGACCTGGGATGGTCCAGAGGGCCTCGGGTCCCAGGCCGATGCCGAATGCCAGCCAGACCGCCACAACTACAAGGCTGTTGTGCATGAGGATCAGTAGTTCGCGCGCAACTAGCCGACAAGCGTGCACACTGAACGGAAATACCCGTTGCTGCATGATAGCGGAGGCATCGATGAAGGTGCGGCAGCCGCCGACGATCACGGTGGAAATGAAAGTCCAAACCACATAGGCGACGGCGACACGCGGCATGTAATCGGCCATGGGTATGCCGAAGATGCCGCTATAAACCAAGCCAACGCCGAGCACGAACAAGCCCACGCTGATGGTGATCCAGAATTGACCGATACGCGAACGCCGGTAGCGGGCCTTGACGTCGTTCCACGCAAAGGTCGTCCAAAATTCCCGCAGGAGCAGGCCTTGCCAAACATCTTGCAGCGGCGAAACCGCCATGAATGCTCCACTCGCTCATAATTGCGGCCTGGGTGGCCCGGCGATGCAATGCCGGCCCCGTCAATGGCGAAGCTGCTGCACAGTGTCAACCGTCCATGCTCTGCCAAAGAGCCGCATACGGCGGCGGACACCGTAGCGCCACAATTAGGGCGAAATAAGCTGGGGCGCTGATGCTTAAATGCAAAAATTGTGCTAAAGGCCAGTGTCCGCAGGTCTTGTGTTCATTACTGCCCCACGACCCAACACTTCAATCCCTTGAGTTGATTGCTTATGGCTGATCCCCATCGTAGTGCCCGCGCGCAGCGACTGAAGCCGCTCAAGGCGGCCTTAGCTACCTACCGGCCGGTGCTCACCGCTGCAGTGGTGTTCAGTCTGGCAATCAATATACTACTGTTCGTTACGCCCCTTTACATGATGCAGATCTATGATCGGGTGTTGTCGAGCCGCAGCGAGCCAACCTTGGTAATGATTTCGGTGATTGCCGTTATGGCCATGGTCATCTACGGGCTGCTCGAATATGTGCGGTCGCGCATGCTGGTCCGGGTCGGCATGCAGTTCGATGAGGTGCTCTCTGGTCCCTTGTTCGATGCTGCAATCTCTACAGAAATCAACTCTCCGCAAGGCCAGTCTGTCCAAGCAGTTCGCGACATGGACTCGCTGCGCGAGTTCTTGACTGGGGGAGGGCTCATCACCCTCTGCGACGCTCCGTGGGCACCGCTTTTCATTGCCTTGGGCTTTTTCCTGCACCCGTTGCTCGGCACCGTGGCGCTGGTGGGCGCGATCGTGATCTTCGGTTTAGCCCTGCTCAACGAGATGATGACTCGCCAGCATCTGCGGAACGCCGGCGATTCAGCCAATGCGGCGGCACAATATGTGTCCACCACCTTGCGCAACAAGGAAGTCATTCATGCCATGGGCATGCGTGGGGCCGTCCGGGATCGGTGGCTGAGCCAGCATCGCGGTGTCATCGGCTGGCAGGCTTCAGCCAGTGATCGCGCTGGCGGCTTGCACACTTTGACGAAGTTCGTTCGCATGGCGCTGCAGACCGCTATCTTGGGCGCTGGCGCCTGGCTGGCCATCCGTCAGGAAATTTCACCCGGCGCAATGATTGCTGCCTCTATGCTGATGGGACGTGCGCTCCAGCCGGTGGAGCAAGCGGTTGGTCAATGGAAGGGCTTTGTTGCTGCTCGTGACGCCTACGATCGGCTGAGCAACCTGTTCTTGGCGACGCCCACTAAGGCCGAGACCATGGCGCTGCCAACACCCAAAGGGGCGGTGAGTGCCGAAGCGGCCTTTGTGGCTCCTCCAGGCGCGCCCAAGGCGACGTTACGCAATGTGAGCTTTGCTGTGTCACCCGGCGAGGTGCTTGCCATTATCGGACCGAGCGGTTCGGGCAAGACGACATTGTTGCGCGCGCTGGTTGGGGTTTGGCCGACCATCAGCGGCGCCATCCGCATTGATGGTTCCGCACTTCCGCATTGGGACTCTGAGCATTTAGGCAAGCATCTAGGCTACCTGCCTCAGGACGTGGAGTTGTTCGCCGGCACGATTGCAGAAAACATTGCCCGCTTCTCTGATGCAGATCCGGTCAAAGTCGTTCAGGCAGCCGAGTTGGCCGGGGTGCACCAGTTGATACAGTCGCTGCCGCAGGGTTATGACACGGTGATGGGGCCTGGCGGCGGCACCCTGTCGGGCGGCCAGCGCCAACGCGTCGGCCTCGCCCGTGCGCTCTATAATATGCCTGCCGTAGTGGTTCTCGATGAACCCAATTCCAATCTCGACTCCAGCGGTGAAGACGCGCTCGCCGGCGCTATCCGTGCGATCAAGGAATCGGGTTCCACGGTGATCGTTTCGACCCATAAGCGCAATCTGCTGGCCAATGCCGACAAGGTGCTGGTGTTACAGGATGGTGGCGTGCAAGCATTTGGTCCGCGCGACCAGGTGCTGCAGAAGTTCACCGGTCCGCGCGCCGTTCCGTCGCCAAAGGCGCAGCCGCAACTGACGCCCGCGCCGACTCCGGGGCCGGCCGCCACACCGCAATCAGCTACTGCCTAAGCTTCTTACGGAGAGACCTGCCATGAGCAATTCACCACTCAAAGTGCCGGCTGTTCCCGAAGTCAGAGGGGGGCCGAAGTTTTTCGTGCGTGCTGGTTATGCTGTTATTCTGGTGGGCATGGTGTTTACCGGCACCTTTGCTGCCTATGCCAACATATCCTCGGCGGTATTTGCCAGCGGTGTCGTGGCGGTGGAATCAAGCCGCAAGGTTGTGCAGCACCTTGAGGGCGGTCTGGTGCATGAAATTCTGGTCAGGGACGCCGATGCCGTGAAAGCTGGTCAGGTTCTGATCCGGCTCAATCCCATTAAGGCCAAGGCGACAGCAGATCTTTATCGGGCGCAGCTCTTTGCCATGCTAGGTGCCCAGGGGCGTCTCGAGGCCGAACAGGTTGAGGCTCCGGTGGTGAGCTTTCCGTCCTTCCTTGCCGCATCGGTGAACAATCCGTTGGCAGCGCGCATCATGGCGGATGAGGAAAAGGTGTTCCAGCAGGGACGCGAGTCCCTCAACAACCAGATCGCGATCCTTAACAATCGCATCGTCCAGCTCGATCAACAGGTCATCGGCTGGCAGCAGCAAATCGATGCACTGAACCAGCAGATTGATTCGCTGACCGAGCAGACGGCGGGCCTGTCCGGGCTTAACGAGAATGGGCTTTATGCCACCAATGATTTGCGCAATGCCGAGCGGCAGCTTGCGGCGTTGAATGGCAGTCTTGGTGAAGCCACGGCAAATCTTGCGACTGCCAAGGGCAATATCGAAGAATCGCGCTTGCAGATCGACCAGCTCAAGCAGGATTACCGACGCGGTGCGGCAGACGCGCTCGCAACTTTGCGGCCGCAGGTCACGGATTTACGCGAGCGGCTCACCGTGGCTGACGATGCACTGGCGCGGCTGGAAATCAAGGCTCCCCAGGACGGCGTGGTTCAGAACCTGGCAGTCCACACTATTGGTGGCGTGATTGGGGCTGGGGATCCTGTCATGGAGATCGTGCCCGTGGGTGACGATCTGGTCGTTAACGCGCAGGTGCCCACCACTGCTGTCGACTCCATTCATGCCGATATGACCGCCGAGGTGAAGTTCCCGGCCTTCCACTCACGCTCCATCCCTATTCTCCTAGGCACCGTAGCTTCGGTTTCTGCCGATGCCATCACGGACCAGAAGACCGGCAACATGTATTATCTTGCCAAGGTGCATGTGGATCCCGACTCCATTCCGGTTGAGTTCCGTGGCAAGTTGCAGCCGGGCATGCCAGCTGAAGTGGTGATGACCACTGGCGAGCGCACGGTGATGGATTATTTTACTCGTCCACTCAGCGAAGCCATGTTCCGTGGTATGCGCGAGGAGTAATCAAGGCTTGTCTCAATTTGGCAATGCCTGTGCCAGGTTCACCGCACATGAAAACCCTCAGGAAACTTGACGAAGCCTTCAAGAAAACGTCGGTCATGGTGTTTGACCTCAAGAAAAGCGGCATTGACCGGCGCAGGTTTGTAAACGGAGAAGCTTCGCATGATGCCGAGGCTCGCCGCGCTCTCTAGTGGGCCGACAAACTCGACTGAGCGGTGAAGGAAGTGAGCCTGCTCCACCCAGTGCTGCATCTGTTTTGCGTTCAGGAAAAAGCAGCCGGAGTGCGGATTGTCCGCCAGTCGGAAGTGAATTGGTTCGCCCATGACCCGGGCTTGCAGTGTCGGGCGTCCGCTACTGCGAAGAAGCGCCGGATCGACTAGGCCCGGTTTGAGTGGGCCATCAATGTAGAGTTTTCGCACCGGGGCGGTGCCGGCAACCTCAAAGCGGTTGGGCTGCAGCAGGCAGTGCTCGCCCGCAGCATCGCTGAACCAGGCCAGTTTGCGAAAGAACAGTGCATCGCTGATCACGAGGTCGTCTTCGACAAAACAGTAGTAGTCGTAGCGGCCGAGCCGGTCGCGCATCACGCGGTGGCACTCGTAGCCAAGGAGCCGTGGGTGGGCAGTGCAGACCTCATGCTGATAGAGATCTGGCGCTACCGCATTAAGTACATGGTCCTCCGCGGTAGTGCAGACAACAATGTCGAGGGCGGTTGCGAGCCCGCCATTGGCCCGCTCCCCGCGATGTCCCAGCGTGGTCTGGAAGGCGCCAAAGGTTTGGTGCAGGCTTAGCAGGGTTGCCGATAGAGCCTGCATGCGCGGCTGCGGATCGGGACGTTCGGAGCCGTAAAGTCCTTCTCGCGCCCTGTAGTAGTGCGGAATGACAAACAACAGGCGCATGAGCTTCCTCCAGCTAGCTCGCTAACCCACAAGCTCTGGTGGCGCCATGCGGTGGAGCACGGCCTCGACCGTGAACTTCAGTCCGCCGCCGAGCCTGCCATGATCCGTCCGATCTTGGCCATGCCTCCTGCAAGCAGGTCTTCGCGCGTTGCGCCCGACACTATGATGGGCGTGTCATCAGGCACGAGTCCATAGAATCCGGCGATACGCGATTGCACTAGCGGCAGCATCTGCTCGCTGCTGAAAATGCAGGTGCTGCCGTCATAAGGGCGCATCGAGTAATTACGGGCCGCTAGGATGGTCGCTCGCACCGTTTCCGGCCAGGCCCGCCAGTGCTGCGCTAGAAGGGGGTTCCTAGCCATATGGCGGTGGACGGTCGCGATTTGGGTGTCCTCATACTCCTGCGCCAATTGCAGCGCACGGGGGGTGTCGGGCAGGCGGGCCAGATCGAGAAAGAAGAGCCGGTTTGGTGCCAAGCCTAGGGTGGTGAACTGATGGGCCATTTCCATGGCGATAAGCCCGCCCGCGCAATAGCCGGCAATGTGGAAGGGGCGATCCTCCACCACAGTTCGCGCCACTGCAACATAGTGGGCGGCAATTGCTTGGACGCTCGTCAGCGGCGGCTCGGCGCCGTCGATACCAACGGGGAGAAACGTGTAAACCGGCTGACCCTGCGGTAAGGCGCGGCCAAGCGCCGTGGCAAAGCCAGGGTCACCAAGCAGACCGTGTACCGCCAGCATTACCGGCCGGTCGCCCGCCACACGCACCGGCACTATGCGCCGGGTCTTGCTCGAGCTAGGCGCTAGCTGCGGTCCGGCCGTCCTAAGAGCAAGGAGGTCAGCACTGCCATCAGTCATCGGGTGTCCTCGGGGCTGAATAACATGAGCATCCGGTTAGGCCCGGTTTATGCGCCAAAGCGCGGCGGCCAGCATCGCCGGCGTACTTTCGGGCCTCAGCAAATCAAGAGGAATGCTTATCCCCAAGCTGTCCTCGAGCTGCATCAGCAGCTGCAGGGACGCAAACGAGTCGGCTCCAACATCCTCCCAGCGGCGATCCGCGTCGAAAGCCACATCGGGCAGGGTTTCCCGCCAGGCTTGCGCCACGTTTGCCAGATAATCATCGCGAGAGCGCAAGCGGTCCATGGAGTTCCTTGAGGCGGCCAAAACGCAAGCAACAGCTACCTAAAGGCTGGCGTAAGTACAAGCACGGTCAAATAGAATGCCGTGTCCAGCGCCGGATCAAAGCTGATCACCGAATGCACCGACCTAAATTCGGGCCGACTCCACTCGACGTGCACTTGCGGCTTCTACACGGAGAAGTAAAGCGGAATCGCACGTTAGGCAGCGTGTTAGGTTGGGTTCCACACTATTAACCTAGCTTAAAGAATAGGGCCGATGTGAAGGGTGAGTCGTTGCTGCGAAGCCACAGAAACCAAGTGCAAGCTTCATTGTTTTCCACCCGTGCGCGGAAGACGATTGTCTTAGCCAAGCAAAAATGCATTATGTCGCGAATAGCTGGGTCTGCGCTGCGCAGATTGCTATCCAGCGTGCGCGACCCCCCTTAGGAGGCAAAATGGCTACTTACGTATTTAACGGATCGGAAGATCTGTCGATCGATGACTTCAGCATTGCCAGCGACACCGTTGTCGTTGATGGCGTGACGGCTGAAGATGTCGCTTCGTTCACCGAAGACGACTCTGGCGTTACCCTCACCCTTCGGAGCGGCGTTGTGCTGTTCCTTGGCGGCATCGCGCTGACCGACCTGACCCCAGTGAACCTTGGTTCCTCGCCCACCAGCGAAGGGCTCGACTTCTTCTTCGGCGATGGCGAAGGCGACGACGCTACCGCCAATATCGCTGTTGGCAATGAGGGTAACGACACCCTGACCGCAGCTGGTGCCGACGCCATCCTCTACGCCAACCAGGGCGATGACACGATCGACGGCGGTGACTTCGACGACCTGCAGCTGTTTGGTGGCCAGGGCGATGACAGCATCTCGGCTTTTGGCGCCGGTTCGGTTGTTTATGGCGGCGTGGGCGAGGATACGATCACCGCAACTGCTGACGCGGATGGCGTGACCATCTATGGCGGCAACGGTGTTGCTGGTGCCGAAGATGGCGCCGACGTTATCTATGGCAGCGCTGGCGACGACGTTCTTTATGGTAATCTCGGCGATGACACCATCGACGGTGTTGGCGGTGCTGACACCATCTATGGCGGTCAAGGCGATGACTTCATCTACGGCTTCGGTGCTGGCTCGGTTGTCTATGGTGGCCTGAACGGCGACGGCGAAGGCGAAGTTATTGCGGCCGCTGCCGGTGAAGCTGGCGAAGGTGTCACCATCTATGGCGGCAATGGCGACGTTTCCGCCAATGACGGTGCCGACTCCATCTATGGCAGCCTTGGCGACGACGTGATCTACGGCAATGGCGGCAACGACTTCATCTCCGGTGCTCCGATCAGCTTCGATGGCGAAGGCGATACGCTCGAGTTTGGTGCTGACACCATCTATGGTGGCCAGGGCGGCGACACGATCTACGGCTTCAGCGCGGGTTCGGTCGTTTATGGCGGCGCCAACGACTTTGATTTTGCCGATGGCGAAGCAAGCGGCACCGAAGGCCCTGACATTATCATCGCAGGTCCCACCGGTGTGGCCGGTGAAGAAGGCGTCACCATCTATGGCGGCAACGGCTCGGCCGATGCAGCAGATGGCTCCGACTTCATCTATGGCAGCTTCGGCGATGACGTGATCTATGGCAACGGCGGCGCCGATCTGCTGGTCGGGTACGGCGGCGCAGACACGCTCTACGGTGGTGCTGGCGATGACTCCGTGTTCGGTATCGGTGCCGGTTCGGTTGTTTACGGCGGGCTTGGCTCTGACACGATCGTTGCCACTGCGTTTGAACTCGGCGGTGGCGAGGGTGGCGTGACCATCTACGGTGGCAACGGCTCTGCCGACGCAACTGACGACGCCGACTTCATCTACGGCAGCACCTATGGTGACCTCATCTATGGCAATGCCGGCGATGACGTGATCAATGGGTATGGCGGTGCGGATACCATTTTCGGTGGGCTCGGCGATGACAGCATCACCGTTGTCGATGGTGAAGGCGCTACTGCTGAAGACGGCGCCCTGGTTGTGGGCGGTCTTGGCAGCGACACGATCGATGCCACTGGCTCGACCGGCGACGTGACCATCTACGGCGGCAATGGCGAAGCCAGTGCTGACGACGATGCAGACTCGATCATCGGCGGTGCTGGCGACGACCTGATCTACGGCAATGGCGGCGATGACAGCATCGACGGTGGTGCCGGCGCCGACACCATCTTCGGCGGTCAGGGCGACGACACTATCCTCGGCGGTGAGGGTGATGACGAACTCTACGGTAATCTCGGCGATGACGTGATCGATGGTGGTGCCGGCGACGACATCATCTTCGGTGGCCAGGGCTCCGATACACTCACAGGTGGCGAGGGCGACGATACCTTCGTCTACAACTCGGTGGCTGGCTCCAGCATTGAGAACGGCGTTGATCTGATCACTGACTTCGGTGTTGGTGGCGATACCGACACCATCGACTTCGCGAACGACGTGACCGGGGTTGTCACTATCACCGGTGGTGCTGCCGCGACTCTGGAAGAGGTTGAGGCCTTCGCCTCCACGGTTGAAGGTTTCGCTTCGGTGATCACTGTCACCGGTGCAGAAGCTGGTACCTATGTGGCCTTCGAAGGCAACCTGATCAACCTGGGCGACTTCGACGGCGAGATCACCATCGTGGGTGGCAACCTGGTCTCGGAATCGGTTCCGGTCTAATCTTTCGATCTGAACTCACACCGTTTCAAAGGGGGGGCAAAAGCTCCCCCTTTTTCTTTATGACAAGGTCATTATGCAGAACGTCCTTTTCATCACCCTAGATTCGTGTCGCTACGACACCTTTGCCGCCGCACACGCACCCAATATCGCGGGAATAGCCCCCTTGCATCAGGCGCAAGCGCCGAGCTATTTCACCTATGCTTCACACTCCGCAATGTTTGTCGGCTTCACACCTGGCATCGCCGGCAGCGCACAATCCTTCCTGGATCCCAAGTTCGGCAAACTGTTCAAGCTCACCGCGGGCGGGCACCCAGGCAAGGGTACTGAGGGGTATACCCTGCAGGGCCGCAACATCATCGAGGGCTTCAGCAATCAGGGCTATACGACGATCGGGGCTGGGGCTATGGGCTGGTTCGATCCCAACACGCCTACTGGCAAGCATCTAAGCGAGAGCTTCGATCACTTTTTCATCCCGGGTCCTTACCACTTGCGTCAGCAACTCGCCTGGATCGAGGAGCGTCTTGCGCAGGCGAGTGGGCATACATTTACCTTCCTCAATATCGGGGAAACGCACGTGCCGTACTGGCACGAAGGCGCCAGCTGGGCGCCCGAGGATAACCCATGCGTCCCCTATCAGCAGGTGGATCGCTCTGCTGATTGCCGCACCCGCCAGAAGGCTTGCCTTGAATGGGTCGATGAGCAACTCGGGCCTTTACTCGACCGCCACCGCGATGGCACCATTCTCGTTTGCGGCGACCATGGTGATTGCTGGGGGGAAGACGGCCTATGGGAACATGGCATCGCTCACCCCATGACAACGACCGTGCCGCTGCTGATTCGCTTCAAGGGCGAGCCGGTGGAACGGCAGGCGCCCCGGCGGCGCGGCTTGTGGTCCCGCCTACGCCAAATATTGGTTAGTTAACCAGCTCGCTTGCCGCTGCGACGATCTCGCTGAGCACAGAGCGCTGGTGTCGCGCGGCGATGTTATGGGCTATGGCAGTCACCTTTTCATGGAGATTGGTCGAGCCGCAGACATGGCGGACCGCTGCAGTCGCATGTTCCGCCTTGAACGGGGCTGCCAGCCGCACTGCCACACCCTGCGAGCCAAGCCGCTTGGCGTTCAGCATCTGTTCGAGGTGGCGCGGCACGAGGAGTTGCGCCCGCCCGGTCGCCAAGGCCAGTTCGGTCGTGCCGATGCCGCCATGATGCATGATGGCGCTGGCGAGGCGGAGCTCCTCCAGAAGTGAGGGAGGATCATCGTGGATGAACATGCCCCTTGCGCGCCAGGCGTCGCGCTGCGCCGGACGAGCGCTGCGGATGAAAGCGCGCACTGGCACCCCGGCGAGACTGGCGCCATCCAACGCCGTTTCGGTGTCCTTGTGATCGGCGGCAAGATAGATGAAGAGCCCATTACCTTGGGGTGAAGGGAGGGGGGTGGCCGTTTCGAGTGACCCCGAGGCCTGCTCGCTTCGGAAGTCTGCGTAGATATCTAGTTCGGGATAGGTGCAGATAATGCTCCGATCCCCGTTCATCAGTGCGCCCAGCGACGGCAGGGCCTGCGGGCGGCCGCGCCGCGCCAGCACCACTTCACCATTCGCGCGCAGCTTGGCTTCGTCCGATGGCGGCTGCTTGTTGTCGCGCAAGATTGGCAATTTGTCCCCCGCACGGGGTGGCACCACGAATCCGTCGCCCACGACGAGAGTAGGAATACGGCCCAATGTGGCCAGCGGCAGTATCGGACAGAAGTCGGCGATCACCAGCGCCGGTTGCATGATGTCGAGCAGGCTGTCCCAAGCGAAAGTGGTTTGCTCTAGCGCCTCCTCGTCGTCCCAGGCGCAACTGGCCATCAGGTCGGCATAGCTCTGGGCGCTCCAGGTCTTGGCATCGCCTTGAAACCCCCGGTGACGTGGTGCTTGCAGGACCGGGATGCCTGCCTGCCGGTATTCCTTTTGCGCGGCGCTCAGGTCACGCGCGGCGACAACAGGCTCGAAGCCTGCCTCACGCACGGCGAGCGCCATGCGCAGCAGCCGCTTGGCGTGGCCGAGGCCGGCGCCGTTTTCCCAGGCCAGCAAGATACGCTTACCCGCCACAAGAGCCTCCTAGGCAAATCCGCTTACGCCCGCTAAGCAGGGCACATTATTTGAGGCGATGTTGTGATGCTCAAGAACCAGACGCTCCTGTTCATCCACCAGAATTTTCCAGGCCAGTTCAAGCATCTGTGTCGGGCTCTTCTACCCGATAACACTATTTACTTCATCACCAAACCGAATGCTAATCGCATTCCGGGAGTGAAGCTCCTTACCTATACGCCCCACCGCAAGGTCAAGCCTGACACCCATGCCTATTTACGGCCTGTCGAGGACAATGTCCTGCATGGGCAAGCTGTCGCGCGTATATTGCTCCAACTCAAGCAGCAGGGGATAAGGCCCGATCTGATCATCGGCCATTCAGGCTGGGGCGAAACGCTGTTCGCCAAGGACATTTTCCCCGACGTCCCGCTGCTGAGCTATTTCGAATTTTATTTTCACGCCAATGGCGCCGACGTCAACTTCGACCCGGAGTTCGCCAGCGACGCTGACATCGCCTTCCGGCTGCGCCTCCGCAATCAGGTGACCTTGTCCTGCCTCGAATCAACTGACCAGGGGTTCGCACCGACCTGGTGGCAGCAGAGCCAGGTCCCGAAGGTTTTTCAGCCTAAGATGAATGTCGTTCATGAAGGCGTAGACACCGTTCATCTTCGTGCTGACAATGAGGTGGGCGTCGCAGTTTCGCCCGAATTGACCCTGACCGCTGCCGACAAAGTGGTTACTTACGTGGCCCGAAACCTGGAGCCGTATAGAGGATTCCATATCTTCATGCGGGCCTTGCCTGGTATCATCGAGCAGAACCCGGATGCGCATGTAATCATCGTCGGCGGGGACGGTGTCAGTTATGGCTCTAAGCTTAGCAATGGAAGGACGCACAAGGAAGAAGAACTTGCGAAGTTCTCCGGCGATCAGTCCCGGGTGCATTTCATGGGGCGCGTTGACTACGGCGTATTCAAGAAGATCCTCCAAATCTCCAAGGCCCATGTTTATCTCACCTATCCTTTTGTTCTCTCCTGGTCGATGCTGGAAGCGATGTCGTCGCAATGTCTTGTGATCGGCTCTGCTACCCCACCAGTAGAAGAGGTGATCCAGAACGAGGTCAACGGGATGCTGGTGAACTTCTTTGACCACAACGCCTTGGCAGCCGTCGTGAGTGATGCTTTGGCACATCCCGAACGGTATACTGAAATTCGGCGCACAGCCCGGCAGACTATTGTGGATCACTACGACCTTAATCGGGTGTGCTTGCCACGACTAAAAGCATTACTTGCCTCCATGATCCGTTAGCGCGGCGGCCCGAATCGATAGTTTAGCCCATCCCAAAAGGCACTCCACCATTGCCGCAGGCCAGAGATGTCCCCGCGACGAACAACAATAAAGACAAGAGGATAGCCTACTAAGTCTACCAAGAAGCTTCGGATGCGGCGGTGTCGCCGGGCCAGGTAGCCGCGGTTGCGAAAGAAGTAGTAGCGCTTGAAATCACCTTCTGGGACAAGGGCTTGCATGCGTTTGGTCACCTTGTTGACCTCACCCCAGCCTGGGGGGTGGCTCATGGCTGCACCCGTTACTGTCCCAAACTGGATTCCTGCCTGCCGCATGCGGAGCAGGAAATCCACTTCATCGCCGCGGATAAACAACTTCATGTCTGGAAGACCGACGACAAAAAAGACGTCCTTGTGGATGAGCAAGCCATTGAAAAGTTGAGCGAAACTGGGAAGGAACGGCGTCTGCTCGATCTGTTTGCGGTCGTAGGTCGGGGCGCCTTTATTCGGATAGGGGAAGGCCAGCCGGCTCGGATCTGTTGGTGCGACAATGATCGGTGAAACGGCCTGCAGTCCCTGGTGCGGCATGGCGGCGAGCAGAGTCTGGAGGCAATCCCGGCCTTCAGGGCACGCGTCGTCGTCCATGATCCAGATATGTTCGGCGCCAGTTGCGATCGCCAGCAACATAGCCAAAGAAAAGCCACCAGCTCCCCCCAGATTGCTGTGCGAGGAAACGTATCGGACTTGAGCGTGGCGGGAGCAAATTTCTTCGGCTGCTGGAGTGGCACCCGTGTCGACAACGATGATGTCCCCCAGAGGCACGGACTGGCTCGCCAATGCTGCCAGGACACGGGAGAGATCGTTGGGACGGTTGTTTGTCAGCAGGGCCACAGCAACGGAGTGAGGCTTTATTGACCGGTTTTCATTACTATGCGACACGGCGCACACTCCTTCCTTTTCAGCCATTCAGCCCTTTCCGCGCCGTCTGTCATCGGATAGGGAGCACGGCAAGGTTGGTTACATGACCTGCCGGGAAAGGGAAAGCAGATGGTGAGCATGTACGCCGTTCAGGAGCGGCTGGAGCCAATCGCCCGCGAATTTGGCGTTACCCTGGCTTGGGAGATGATAGCCGATGAGATTGTACTTCGCGGTGAGCTCAACGCCCGCGCCATTGAAGCTGTTCATGCGCAGTTTGAAGCGGCTTTGCGGACCTTGCTTATCTTCTCAGAAGGTGCACCGCAGAGCGTAGTATTTGCACTAGCCAACGACGGTCAGCCAAGGCACGCGGCCAATTTGCTGGTTGAAGGCGTTGGGCGCCAGATCGGCGACAAGCAGTTGGCCCAGTTGGAGATCGCGCCCATTGGTTCGGGACCGAAGCTGCCTAGCATGGATCCGATCCTGTTATGGATCGATGATCCTAGCGTGGCTGAGCCGGAGAGCCTAGACCTTTATACCGGCGTCAAGGCACTAGCTTTCGGGCGATATCCCTGGTTGATGGATGAGGCGCGTCAACGTATGGCGGATCGCAAATACGCGGCAAAAATGGCGGAACTTCCGCATTTACGAGGCTCCAATTTGCCCGTCTCCATCGACGAGGTGCCGCGGGCGCCGGCCTGCGGTGAGGGCAAAGGTCAGTCAATTCTGTTTGCTTTGTACTGGCTCGACTTTGGAGGGGCAGAGGCGTTTGCACTCAAGATGATGGAGGCGGCAAAGGCGGCCGGTTACACTGTTGTGGTGACCTGCGATGAAGCCGGACGTCACCGGGTGATCGAGCGGGCCGCAAAGTTCGCCGATGCCATCTACCTGCTTGGCACGTGCCAGTTTGGGGGGAGCAAGGAACAGGCGATGCTAGGGGTGATCCGTAGGCACCGCCCAACCGTAATTCACATCCATCATTCCTGGGTTTTGTACCGCCTGTTGCCCGCCTTACGGGCATTGCGCCTCGTAAAGGCAGTTATCGATAGTACGCACATCCTTGAGTATCGCTTCGGCGATTTCGTATCCGAGTCCATTCGGTATTCACCTTATATAGACCAGCATCATGTTATCAGCGCCGACCTGCAGCAGCAGATGATCCAGAAGGCCGCCGTTCCCATAGAACAGGTGCGCCTCGGCAAGTTGCACGACATGTCGCGTAACTTCGCTCCTATGCCGGGTAAATGGGACGATGCGGACCCGCTGCACGTGTCTTTTGTTGGTCGTTTTACCCAGCAGAAGCGGCCCTATCTGTTCGTGCAGATGGTGCAGCAGCTAATCAAGCGTTTCGGCCGGAAGCGGTTCGTGTTCGAGGCGGTGGGTGAGGGGCTTCTCGGCCCGTCTGTACGGGCGCTGGCGCATAATCTTGGGGTTGCTGATGCCGTCTCCTTCTTGCCGGCGGCAACACCAGTTGCCGATGTTCTAGGACGTGCTCATGTTCTGGTAATTTGCTCCGACAATGAAGGCCTGACACTGGTCGGCTTTGAGTCCGCTCGCGCACAGGCAGTCATTATATCGACAGATGTTGGCGCGCAGCGCGAGATCGTTGCGCCGGAGATGCTGGTGCCCCGGCATCCGATTGCCTGTGTATCACAGACCGTCAAGTTGATCGGCGAGATCGTTCAGGGCCGGCGAGATGCCGCCCGTATCCTGGCTCAGCAGGACGAACTGCTCAAAGCCAATCTCGATCAGCCCACAGGGACCGAGGTTTGCCTCGCCTTTTACAACAGCGTCACCTCACCGAAAGCCCTTGATGTATCCGCTTCATAAGCTCGCTTTTCCCCACTACGCCGACAAGGCGGAAGCACTTTACCTACGGCCGATTGGTGATCGGGTTCCCGACTTGCAAGGGGAAGCGATTGCGCTGGAGCCGGGGCAAGGTGTGCGAGGCGACACCTATTTTGGGTTATTTCCTCTGGCACAATGGCGCAGAGTAGCTGCCTTGCGCAGCTATGGCATCGTCGTGATGGGCGAGGGGGCAGTTACGCTGCTGCTGCGGGCACTCGATCACGCCGCTGCAGAAGATCCGGTGCTGCTGAAGCTCGACGTGGAGCTCGGATCCGGGATGATCGACGTGTCCGGGGTGCTTGCCCAAGCCGAGGCGGAAGGCGTTTACCTGGAAATCGTTGCCCGTTCCGATGTTTCGCTCCGCAGCGCGGCTTTCGTGACGAAGGACGCCCCGCGGCGTCGCGTTGAGCTAGGCCTCTCCATTACCACGTTCGGGCGCGCAGCCATGGTGGCGCAAACCATCGACAAGCTTACGCACTTCATCGAGCGTGATCCCGAGCCGGAAATGGGTGCGTTCTCGCTGCTTGTGGTCGACAACGGCCGTGAGCTTGATGCAGCATCCTATCCTGGCGCCACGGTGCTGCCGAATGCCAATCTAGGTGGAGCAGGCGGGTTCGCGCGGGGGCTCTCCCATTACGTCGATACATCGGCTACCACCCATGTTTGCTTCATGGATGATGACGCGGCGACTGAGGACGAGTGTCTGCTGCGTACTCGACGCCTTCTCGCCTATGCCCAGAACGAGCGGACCGCAGTGAGTTCAGCTATGCTGCGCGCGGAAACCAGCTTCATGATGCATGAACAAGGTGCCTTGTTCGAATGGGGCGAAAATCACCGGATCATCTCGCGCAAAAACGGGCTTGATCTGCTCAAGCGCGAACACCTAGCCGAGGCACTGCGGCACGAACCCTTCAGCTATGGCGGCTGGTGGTTCTTCGCGTTCCCTATTCGGGGTGAACTGGTCTTTCCGTACCCCATGTTCGTGCGTGGCGATGATTGGCTGTTCTCCTACCTCAACAATTTCACCCTCGAGACCATGCTCGGGGTCGCTTCCTGGCAAGAGGGGTTCGAAGGCAAGATCAGCCCGGGAGAACAATATCTCGCAACCAAGGCCTTCCTTGTGGCCGAACTGATCTTGCGCGATCCACCCAATCCGCTCGCGACGGCGCGGTTCTTTGGCCGTTGGGCTCTGCGCAACATCTTCGGCTATTGCTACGATCGGGCTGAACTCAACTGTGAAGCCATCAGCGATGTGCTCAAGGGCCCGGAGTTCTGGGCCGAAAACGCAGCATTGGGTAAGCGGCTGGGTGAACTGAGAGGAATGGTCAAGGCCGAAGTCCTGCAGCCGCTTCCGGATGCGCCGCAGCCTGTTCTGGCGCGCGCATCCCGGCCGGAAAAGCGAGTGAAGACAGTTATCAGGCTGCTAACATTGAACGGTCATCTGCTGCCGCAAGGCTTGCTCGGGGTTGGCGTCAGTGAGGAGGTAAGCCTGCCCCGCATTGACGCGCCACAGCCTCGTTTTGCCTTTGGGCGCAAGCAGGTGCGCTATGTTGATGAGCATCAGGAAAAAGTTTTCGTGGCGGTCAAGGACACCGGGCGGGCTTTGGCTCTCATGGCCCGATTGACCATCCTGCTCACGCGCTTGATATTCTCCTACGAGCGGTTGCGCGGCGAGTACCGCTCGGCGATCAGCCGCTTCGGCACCAAAGCTTGGTGGGACCAGACCTTCCAGCGGGCGGCCTGATCTCCAACCGCACTACGACGCCGTGGTCAGCCCCGGCTGCACCTCGGTCTCGAAGGCCTTGAGCGCCGCGCCGATCGCCTGGTGCATGTCAAGATAGCGGTAGGTGCCGAGGCGCCCGCCGAAGATGACGTTCTCTTCCCCTTCCGCCAAGGCGCGATAGGCCTGATAGACCTTTTTGTCCTCGTGGGTATCGATGGGGTAATACGGCTCGTCCACGTGCCGCGCAAAGCGCGAATATTCGCGCACGATATAGCTCTTTTCCGTCTGATAGTTCCGCTCCGGGTTGAAGTGGCGGAACTCAAGGATCCGGGTAAAGGGAATATCCTCGTCGGCATAGTTCATCACCGCCGTGCCCTGGAAATCCCCT
>JAQSXP010000171.1 GCA_029256605.1 Devosia sp.
ATCCTGTCGACCACTTTCCGCGATATCAGCGGCTATGACGACATCGTCCTCTTGCGCGACATCCCGTTCCATTCCCATTGCGAGCACCACATGGTGCCATTCGTGGGCAAGGCGCATATCGCCTACCTGCCCGTTGATGGCGTCGTGGGGCTCTCCAAGCTTGCCCGCCTGGTGGATGTGTTCGCGCGCCGTCTGCAAACCCAGGAAGCCATGACGGCGCAGATCATCGATGCCATCAACGAAAACCTGACCCCGCGTGGCGCCGCCGTGATGCTCGAAGCCGAGCATATGTGCATGTCGATGCGCGGCGTGCGGGCGCATGATGTCACCACCGTCACCCACCGCTTCAGCGGCGTCTTTGCCGAGGACCGCACGGAGCGTGACCGGTTTTTTGCGACGATTGCGCGTCGCTGACCGGTTGGCAAAGCCGCCGGGTGCAGGATAAACCAGCCCCATGAACATCACCTTTGCCGATCCCGTGAGCCTGTCGCCGACCGAGCTGGAAGAAGGCACTGCCTTCGCCCCCCGGTTCGACGCCAATGGCCTCATCACCGTTGTCACCATCGAGGCGGGCAGCAATGCCGTGCTGATGCTGGCCCATATGAACAAGGAAGCCCTGCGGCTGACGCTGGAAACCGGCATCGCCCATTACTGGTCGCGTTCACGCAATGCGCTCTGGAAAAAGGGCGAGACCTCGGGCGAGCTGCAGCAGGTTACCGAGCTGCGCCTCGACTGCGACCAGGATGCCATTGCCCTCACCGTCGAGCAGACCGGCCGCGGCGCTGCCTGCCACACCGGGCGGCAGAGCTGCTTTTACCGCCGCGTCGTGCTCAACGAAGGCGAGCTGATGCTCGAGGACACCGGCCTGCCCCGGCTCTTCAACCCCGCCGAGGTCTACGGCTAGGGCCGCCGCTCGAAGAGGCCCACCATCAGCAGGCCGGCAAAAAAGCCGCCCAGATGGGCCTGCCAGGCGATACCAACATTGGTGCCGGTCAGCATGGGCAGGAGCGGCACCGCCGCATTGAGCACTACCCAGATCAACACGAACATGCGGGCGCGCTTGTCCTGGAACAACTCGGGCAGGCTCGCCAGCCGGCGCCCCAGAATCACCCGCTCGCCCGTTTCGGGGTCCTCCCCCACCAGCACGGGCTGGAAGATGAAGCGCACGGCCGCGCCGGTCAGTCCCGCCACGCCCCCCGAAGCACCGATCAGATAGGCGCCGTTCCAGAGCGTGGTGGCCGCAAAGGCCGCAGCGCCCGCGATGGAGGACACGCAAAAGATCAGCAGCATTGGCCCCGGCCCATAGCGGCGCGCCACCGGGGTGGCAAAGATCGCCAGCCAAGCCACGTTGACCAGCAGGTGATCCCAGCTGCCATGCAGAAAGGCATGGGACAGCGGGGTCCAGAGCAGCGGCACCCCGAGGCTCGGATCATCAAAGGCGGCAACGATTCGCAGCGGCAGGAAGCCGCCGAGAAAGATCAGCTGATTCCACCCCTCCTCGTTAAGAATCAGGGTTGATGCGAGGTGAATGGCCACGAGCAGGCCGCAGAGCGCCGTAACCGAACCCGGCAACAGGAAAACCGGCTCGCGCCCCGTCGCGCGGGCCTCTTGGACGGGCGGGCCCTGGTCAGGCATATGATCTCTCCAACTCTCAGGCGTTGTGCCTGTTCGGGGCCCTTTTTCCACACTCGAGCCGCCGCGTTAACCTTAAGCATTGATTAAAGGCGCAATTTTCGTTGCATTTTGCCATGCTCGGGCGAAGGCGAAACGTTCCACGGGGGGAACGGCCGCCGGTTCGCAATTGGGTCGACCATGCAAAAAACGAGCACCAAAACGCTCTATGACTATTGGAACAAGCTGCGGGGTTCTCGCAGTGCTCCAGACCGCAGGGATATTGACCCGGCCCGCATTCGCGACGCCCTGGGCAACACCTTCATCCTTGAACTGGACGAGAACGAGAAATTCTCGTTCCGGCTTGCCGGTTCCCATTTGTGCAACAGCTATTGCCGCGAGCTCAAGGGCCGCTCCTTCTCGGCCCTTTGGCATGAACGGGACCAGGACGCGCTCGACACCCTGCTGCGCGCCGTCACCGAAGACCATGCCGTTGCGCTCGTGACCTTTAGCGGCACCACTGCCATCCACACCAAGGCAAGCTTTGAAACCATCCTGATGCCGCTGCGGCACAATGGGTCGACCCATACCCGCCTGCTTGGAGCCATGACGGCGGTCAACGAGCCCTATTGGCTGGGCGTGCAGCCGATCATCGAGCAGCGCATTTCCGGCCTGCGGCTGATCTGGCCCGATGATGTGGCGCTGGAGGAAACGGTGCGGGATGTGTCGGTGCAAGTGGTTGGCGAGCGCAGCTATTCACCTTCTGCTCCGATGCCAGCCATGGTTTATGGCCGCTCCGCGCGCCGCTATGCGCATCTGGCAGTCATCGACGGCGGTCGTGGTAAGTAACAGATTGCTGACAAAACAGCAGTCTGGCGGCATTCTGCGCCCGATTACGGCCGAAATTCTTACAACTGTTTAACCAAAGCTCGCTAGGTTTGCGTGGAAAAACGCTCACCATCGGTCTGGCGCATGCTTAGCGACGCAATACCTTCCCCGCGCTTCATCGCCCCGGCCCGCACCCGCGCCGAGCCAATCCAGTTTCAGCGCGTCAAGGTCTCCGTTCTTGGCCGCTATATGCTGGCCGATCGGCGCGAATTCCCCTGCCAGGTGCTGGAAATGTCGCCCGGTGACGCGGTGGTCGTTGCACCCATGAGCGGGGTCGTGGGGGAAAAGGTCATTGCCTATCTCGATCTGATCGGACGCATCGAGGGCACGATCCTGACCCAGATCGATGGCGGGTTTTGCATGACCATTGCCGCCTCGCCGCGCAAGCGCGACAAGATGGCGGCGCAGCTGACCTGGCTCGCCAACAAAGAGCTGCTCAACCTGCCCGAAGACCGGCGCCACGAGCGCGTCGTGCCCGACATCCGCCATTCCAGCGTCGTGCTGGATGATGGCCGGCGCTATAATTGCAAGATCATCGATATTTCGCTGTCTGGCGCCGCCGTCGAGCTTGATGTGCGTCCGGCGCTGGGTACGCCGATTACGCTGGGGCGCATGCGCGCCCGCGTCGTGCGGCATTTCCCCAATGGCGTGGCTGTGGAGTTCGCCTCTGCCCAGGAAATGCTGACGGTGGTACAACAGAACCTGCGGATGAACTGACACCGAAACTTCGGTGCACCCCGGCGCGTTCGCTTGACCAGAAGCGGAGCGCACGATGGCAGACGATCTGACACAAGACAGCAAACTGACCCGCACCAAGGCAAAATGGGCCGCCGAGGGTCGTTTCATCACCGGCCGGACCAGCCGCCCTGAAGAGAGCCGCCTACCCCCGGGCCAGCACCTCGTCAAGAACTGGCCAGTGCTCGATCTGGGGATCGAGCCGCCCATTCAGCTGGCCAGCTGGAAGCTTGACGTGACGGGGCTCGTGGATCGGCTGACCACGCTGGATTGGAAAGCCTTCATGGCCCTGCCCCAAGCCAGCCCGGTTTCCGACATTCATTGCGTCACCACATGGTCCCGCTACGACAATCACTGGCAGGGCGTGTCCACCCAGGAACTGGCGGCGCAGGTGGGCCTGCAGCCCGAGGCGCAATTCGTCCACCTCTTCAGCAATGACGGCTATACCACCAATCTGCCGGTGGCCGATTTTCTGGTCGAGGATGCCGTGCTGGCCCATAGCTGGGAAGGCGCCCCGCTCACCGTCGAGCATGGCGGGCCGATGCGGCTCGTCGTGCCGCATCTTTATTTCTGGAAAAGCGCCAAATGGCTGCGCCGCATCGAATTTGCTGCCACCGACGAGCCGGGCTTTTGGGAAACGCGCGGCTATCACAATCATGGCGACCCATGGCGCGAACAACGCTATTCCTGATTGCCCACCGCCACCCATCGCTCCTCATAGGCCGCTAATACATGGACCAGCCTGACCGAAGCTCCAAGCGGAGCGGATTTGCGCGCCTGCGCTCGACCCTGCGCGTGCTTTATCACGGGCAGTCGCCGGCAGCGGTGCGCTTTCAGTATCTGGTGCTGATCGTTGATCTCGCCATTATCGGCTTTTTCATCGCGTCCCCGCTGATCCGCGACCAGGATGCGTTTTTGTGGCTGGATTATTCCATTGCTGCCTTGCTCGGGCTCGACATCATCGCGCGGGCGCTCGCCACCAACAACTTCACCCGCTGGCTGCGCCAGCTGCCGGTGATCATCGACATCTTCATCCTGCTCACGCTCTTGGCGCCGAGCTGGTTCTTTAACCTGGGCTTCTTGCGCATCATGCGGCTATGGACCCTAACGCGCAGCACCGTGTTCTGGCGGCCGCTGCGCAAGCGGGGACTCGCGCAATATCAGGAAACCGTGCAGGCGGTGATCAACCTGCTGGTGTTCCTGTTCGTCGTGACCGGCTTTGTCTACACCGTCTTTGCCGGCCGGGCCGGCGGCATCGCAGGCTATGTGGACGCGCTTTATTTCACTGTCACGACGATCACCACGACGGGATTTGGCGACATCACCTTGCCGGGCACCACCGGCAAGCTCGTGTCCATCGTCATCATGTTTGTGGGGATATCCCTCTTCGTGCGGCTGGCACAGGCGATCTTTCGTCCCAACAAGGTTCATTTTCCCTGCCCGCAATGCGGGCTACAGCGGCACGACCCCGATGCGGTGCACTGCAAGGCCTGCGGGCATATCCTCAATATCCCCGACAACGGCCACTTCTGAGTTAGGTTAGTGCCGGCTACGGCTGCACAACGACGCCGGCCGCCTCCAGCGCCTGCCGCACGGC
>JAQSXP010000172.1 GCA_029256605.1 Devosia sp.
CGCTGCTTTTTGAACTCCCACTGGATGTCCTCGAGCTCGCGCCGGCGCGCGGCGAGGGTCTTGAGGCGCGCCTTTTGCTCGCGCACCTCGGCGTCTTCTTCCTTCATGCGCGCCCGGGCATCGTCGATCTGGGCGACGATGGTGTCGTCGCGCCCGGTGCGGGTCAGCCGCGCTTCGGCCAGCAGCGTCTGGATATCCTCGCGCCCCAGCTCGGTCGCGAGCGTATCGAGCGCTTCGGCAAAGGAGGGATCGCGCCCCTGCGCCATGGCTCCGAGCGCCTGGGCGGCACCATCGCGACGATCTTCGGCGGCGACGATCTCGGCGTCGATCGCCTCAATGCGGGCCTGCATGGCCGCGAGCGCTTCGCGCAAGGGGCGACCGCCCGCTTCGTCGATGGCGACCTGCTCCAGCCGGTCGAGCTCGGCCTGCGCCGCTTCCGCATTGGCGATCTGGCGCTCGGCATGAGGGGATC
Organism: Devosia sp.; assembly: GCA_029256605.1. Classification (GTDB taxonomy): domain Bacteria; phylum Pseudomonadota; class Alphaproteobacteria; order Rhizobiales; family Devosiaceae; genus Devosia. The sequence goes on from JAQSXP010000172.1 coordinate 473, forward strand.
GCTGCGATAAGGGCTGCCCTTTTGCGCCTGGTCGGCTTCCGCCTGCTCGGTCTTGCGCATGGATTGGGCGGCAATCTCGGCGAGTTCCTCGGCCTCCCGCCGCTTGGCGATCCAGGCGGGGTCGGTGCTGATCTGCGCCTGGAGGCGCGCCCCCAGCGCCTTGAGCTCGCTTTGCCTTGTTTCGAGTTCCGCCAGCGCCTGGGCGCGCTGCTCGGTGAGCCCCGCCAGTTCCGCATCGGCAGCGGCAAGCCCTTCCTCGGCCTGGCTCAGATGGCGGGCGTGGTCCTTGAGCATTTCTCGGGCCTTGCTTTCGGCCAGCGATATGCGCCCGTCGAGTTCCCCCTGCACGCCCGGATCGAGCCGCAGCTGCGCCAGCTGCCGGAACAGCTCGGCCTCGCTTTCGCGCATCTTGCTCAGCCGCTCGGCGGAGCGGGCGAGGCGACGCGAGATTTCGTCCTCTTCGCGCCGGATGTCGCGCATGGCCTCGTCAAGGCTGGCCAGGGCTTGGGGTCCGCGGATGCTCATTGCTTTACCACCGCGTCAGTGCCCCGCCGAGAACCGGCATCAGATATTCGACCTGCATGAAACCGTCCGATTTGCGGCCCACTTCATTGGCTTCGATGATGCCGTTGTCGCGCTTGTCGGCGGCGACGGCGTTGTAGACCGCCTCGGGCACGCGAATGGCCCAGACCGAAACGGTCTCGGTTTCCATGGTTTCCTCGTTGAGCACCGGCAGCGACAACACGTCCCCATCGGGCCCCACCGCTTCCACCACGATGTAGTAATTGGTCGCGGCGGTGTTGATCTCGGGGAAGGTCCAGAAGCCCGATTGCTGATCGGGCCGGTTGATCACGCGCAGGGTGTATTGCTGGCGCAGCAGGTCGCGCAGGTCGGTCAGCCGCTTGACCGCGTCTTCAGCGCCGGCGCGATTGCCTTCGGCGGCAAAGGCCTTGCCGCGCGAGCGCAGCACTTCGGCCTCCACCACGGCCTGCTGCACCTTGGTTTCCTCGAAAATGGTCTGGTAGAGCATGTCCATCTGCGCGGGCAGGCCTTCGCTGAGCTCGATCCGCGCTTGTTCGGCCTGGCTCGACTGATAAGGCCGCCAGGCGCCGAAATAGCCCACCGCCACCACCAGCAAGGCCAGCAGCAGCGCGCCAACGGGCTTGCCCCAGCGCTTGCGGCTGACATAAAGCCGCGCCAGCGTCGTGCGCCAGCTCGGGGTGGGCGGATCATAAACGAACCGGCTTTCGGCGAGCGCCGCCACCCCTTCCCGCAGGATATGGTCGGGCACTTCGATGCCCTGGTGACGATAGACTTCGCGCAGCTTGTCGATCAGCTGCTGCTCGCGCGTAACCCCTTCGAGTTCGCGCACGGCAAGGTCTTGCCGATGACGGAGCGTGTCGACCACGTCCATCGCCAGCATGACCTCGTCGAGCGGGGCAGGGGCCTTGGCCTGAACATCGCTCATGGGCGGGCCTGCATGCGCGCTCGTCCTACTCAGCGGCCCGATTCAAGCAGCAAGGCATTGCCTTCGGCCGCAAGGGTTGCGAGGCGCCGCTTGCCGTCTTCCACCGCATCGCGGATTTCGGCCGAGTTCTTGGTCGAGGCCACGCGCATCTCGTTGATGATGGTGCGCGACTTTTCCTGGAAGTTGATGACGCTGTCGACGAGCTTCTTGACCGCATCGGCGCGCACCGTGGGGCCATAGCCCGCGCGCACCGCTTCCTCGCCCACCCGGTCGCCGATTTCCGAGAGGGTTTCGAGGCTCTTGCTCATCCCTTCCTTCATCGCATTGAGCGTGGCGGTGGATTCGTTGAGCCCGAACATGCCTGTGAACGAGGCCGACAGCGCCGTCAGCACGGTTTCATTGGTGGAAAAGAACGAGATCGACTGCTGATACACCCGTTCCTTGGCATTGGTGGTCTGCATCAGCCTGGCCATCACCACTTCGGAAGTGTTGTAGGAGATGGTGAGGTTGTCCGAGAGATCCTTGGCGATCTGGTAGCGCTTTTCCTCGTTCTGCATCTCGCGCAGCCGTTCGTCGCGCGCCATTTCGAGGCGGGCGCGATCGGCCGGCACATCGCCGGTGTAAGCAGCCAGCTCGTCGGCGGCGGCCTGCAGAATGTTCTTTTTTTCCGCCAGCCGCTGCTCGGCCGTGGCCAGCACTTCGAGCGCCATCACTTCGGCTTGCTTGAGCGCCCCGCGGAAATCGCGATAGGCCTCAAGGATCGTGTGTTCGCGCTCGATCTGGTCCTTGGTGTCGGCGGTGACGCTGAGATAGGTGTCGCGAATGGCATTGAAGCGCGTGGCGATATCGCCCCGGCTTACCTTCATCCACATATTGCTGACGCGCTCGACCAGGTTGATCTTGTTGTCCGCGAGCTGATCGACCATCGCCTTGGCGTCGTCGCGAATGGAATCAAAGCCCTTCGTGATGTCCTCGTAGCGCTCGCCGATCTTGACGGCAGCGACCTGCTCGCGCACCACTTCGTTGAAGGCGCTGGCCTGCGAGAGCGTGCGCCCAATCAGGATGACCCGGGTTTCGTCGAGTTCGGTGATCTGCTGCAACAAGCCGGTAATGGGCTGCTCGCCCTGCTGTTCGGGCCAGATGCCGAGATTGCGGATCGCGTTGACGGCCTTGTCCAGATACTGCAGCGGCTGTTCGGCAACGGCGGAGGGCACCGAATTGGCGGTGGGCGTGGCAGTGGTGACTTGGCTGGCCATGTTCGCTCCTGATTCTGCGCGGCATCGGCGAGATCGCCTGGTTGCGCTATAGATTGCTGCTGGCCTAACGCGTGACAATTGCAACTGCGCCACAGGCCGACTATTTAGACCATATTGGTGCGAAAAAGCCGCACGTAAAGGGCAGGGGCCATTTCGGTGCAAAGCATTTGCAGACCACGCTATTTTAGCCACAACGCCGCCATTTTTTCGCCCCGCATGGCGGGCGCGCGCTGATGCAGTTTGGTGGTCGCTATCTCATCGCCGCACCCCGTCCGGTGGTGTGGCTTGCCCTCAATGACGCCGCGGTGCTGCAGGCCGCCATTCCCGGGTGCCACCGCATCGAATGGTCGGGGCCCACGGCGCTCGACCTCGAGATCAAGGTCAATCTGGGCGTGGTGCATCCCGTGTTTAAAGGCGGGCTCAACCTCTCCGATATCGTGCCGGCCGAGCGCTATACCCTGACCGGTCGCGGCAAGGGCGGGCTGCTGGGCCTCGCGGAAGGCTCGGCCGACATTGTGCTGACCGATCGGGACGAGCAGACTGAACTGGTGTTCACCGCCACCGGCGGCGCTTCGGGCCAGCTGATGCGCCTGGGGCAAGCCATTATCGGCAATTCGGCGCAAAAGGTGATCGATGGCTTTTTTGCCCGCTTTGGCGACGCAATGGGGGCTGAAGTGACCCCGCTCCCTCCCCCCGAGCTCAAGGACTAGCCCTGCCACCGCCCAGCCGGCAGGCGGCGTGGTCAAACTTTGTTCAGATGCTTGAGCGCGCTGCTTTTTTGCTTGCGGACAAAGGGATTGCACGATTGTATCCGGGCAGAGCGCAGGGAGAATTCACCGTTGGGCGTGGCGCCAACGCTCCATTGCGACACAGGGAGACGACCTCATGAAGTTTGCAAGCTCCATCAAGGCACTGGCCAGCGGTATCGCGCTGAGCGCACTGCTTTCGGGTGCCGCCTTGGCCGACCCCGCGCTGATCTATGATCTGGGCGGCAAGTTCGACAAATCCTTCAACGAGGCCGCCTATAATGGCGCCGAGAAGTGGAAGGTAGAGACCGGCGGCAACTATCTCGAGCTGGAACTGCAGAACGATGCCCAGCGCGAGCAGGCGCTGCGCCGCTTCGCCAGCCAGGGCGCCAATCCAATCGTGGTGATGAGCTTCATGTGGGAATCGGTGCTGGCGCCGCTCGCCGCCGAGTTCCCCGACACCAATTTCGTCGTGATCGACGCCGTGGTGGACGCCCCCAATGTGCAGTCGATCCTGTTTGACGAGCATACCGGCTCGTTCCTTGTCGGTGCGCTCGCTGCAATGAAATCGGAAAGCGGCACGATCGGTTTTGTCGGCGGCATGGATGTGCCCCTGATTCACAAATTCTATTGCGGCTATGCCCAGGGCGCCAAGGCGGTGAACCCCGACATCAAGCTGATCGAAAACTATACCGGCACCACCCCGGCTGCCTGGAATGACCCGGTGACCGCCGGTGAACTGGCGACCGCCGCTTCCGACGCCGGCGCTGACGTGATCTTTGCCGCTGCCGGTGGCTCGGGTCTTGGCGTGCTGCAGACCATGGCCGACCAGGGCAAATATTCGATCGGCGTCGACAGCAACCAGAACTATCTGCATCCCGGCTCGGTGCTGACCTCGATGCTCAAGCGCGTCGACAATGCCGTGGTGGAAGCCTTCACCAATGGCGCCGATGACGCCACCTTCAAGCCGGGCCTCACCATTCTGGGCCTGGATGGCGACTTCGTTGATTATGCTGTCGACGAGAACAACCAGAGCCTCATCACCCCCGAAGACCAGGCCAAGCTCGACGAGCTCAAGGGCAAGATCGCTTCGGGCGAGATCGAGGTGCATGACTACACCACCGACAACAACTGCCCGCTGTAAAGCCTAGCGCTGATGAGCGGTATTGATCCCACCAACCCACAGCGGCCGGACCCGGCCGCTGTTCCTGTCCCGGCAGCGGGCTGGGCCATCGAGCTTGAGGGGATCAACAAGCGCTTCGGCCCGGTCCATGCCAACAAGGACATCGACCTCAAGGTCGCGCGCGGCACCATCCACGGCAT
>JAQSXP010000007.1 GCA_029256605.1 Devosia sp.
TTGCGTCGGCTATGGCTGGATCAATGCGTTCGTTCATCTGCGCTCTCGATATCGGGAGAGATATCGACCGGCATGGGGGCCGTGTGCAAGCGGCAGATGAACCGCCTGCCTGATCAAATCGCGTGGCGGCGAGGTTGACAGGGCGAGCCTGACGCCTGCTTGGCTTAGCCAGCTGGAGAGCTCATTTCTGCCGACTACCCTCGATGGCGCGATCCAACTGAGCCTCGAGGCGCTTCTCCATCCGCTGGATCTCCTCGATGACCTTGCGCTCGATATTGATCAGCGCCTCATGCGTGACATAACTTCGCGCCGCTTCAAGCCGGATGTCGTTGAGCCGTTCACCGAGGATCGAGACCTGGGCCTTTACGGCGGCGATCTCGAGCCGGATGTCTCGGTGTTCGTTCTCCTTGTGCTGCTGAAGTTCCTCAATATGGACGGCGTTGGTGGCAACTCGCTCCCCGACTCTGGCCAGCCAGATGACCACTCCGATGCCGGGCGCTATAACGCCCATGAGCGTCGGGATGTTGATGGTCCAGTCCATTGGCCAGGGTCCTTAGCTGCTACTTCCGGCGAAGCATGTCGATGATGGTGCGTGGGCGCGGGACCGGAGCGCTCTTGGCGATTGCCTCAACCTTCGCCGTAGCGACACTCTCCTTGGGCAGAATGATCTGCTGCGCGTCGGCGGTGACAACCTGCGGGCGCACGGTGGAGCGCCATGACTTCCACTGGCTCCATAGATAAAGGGCAATGGTGGCTATCGCGCCGAGCGACACGTTCTGCCAGCCGCCGGCGAAGATCTGATTTACGGCATCCTTGCCCTCAAGCGGAAGGGACATGTAGAGGAACGCCAGCGTGCCTCCTAAGCCGCCTAGCTCCTGAGCTCGGCGCCAGAGCCAGCCCAGTACGATGTTGTTGCCGATCATATTGCTGCGCCTCCTAGCGCCAGAAAAAAGCCCCGGCGACTGCCAGGGCGATGAGGATGATGATTGCAGGGCCCAGCCAGCCGGCATCGTCCTTGGGCTTGGCTGCTTTCTTGCCGCTGACTGGGGCGGTGCGGGACGGCTCGGGAAAGTGCTCGTAATCGGGCGCAGGCGGCGCGGATATAGGCCCGTTCCCAGCCGCCTTCACCTTCGCCAGCAGCGCATCGAGGGTGTCCGGCGTCGTCAGCGCCTTGTTGAGCCCGTCGCCATCATAATAGCTCTCCCCACGGGTGTTGCCGTTGGCGGGCGCCAGGAGCGGGAGCGAAGCCCATTCTTGAGCAAGGCGCTTGCCGAACTCCGCCACGCCGATCTTGCCGGCCATAAACTGCTCGTAGCCCCGCCTCTTCAGTAGGTGGTAGCCGAGCCGGTCCTGCAGGTTTGCGTCGAACACCTGGCCATCGAGCAGGCCAAGCTCCTTGCGCAAATCCTTCAGCGTTGCCCGCATGAACTGGTAGGCGCCGGCCGCTGTGGAATTGGCCGGCCATCCGTTGGTCTGGTGGTGCTGCAGTTCCGCCACGGTCATGCTGGTGATCGGCTTGGGGAGCCGCGCCTGCGCATGGGCATAGATCACGTCATAGGCTGAAGCGTCGGCTTTGCCAGTCTCGATTTTTCGAATGAAATCAAGCAGCATCGCCGCTCCTTTCGGTACGGTCGGGTCCATAGGTCACCTGTTATGTTGGAGTATTGCGAAGTCGATGGCTGCGGCGCTACTAAGCGGGCGGCATTCCAAGCTGGAGGAATTTGGAAAGTGAGCACGACAAAAGCTGAGGACCGGATCGCGCTTTCACGGCACACGCTGAAGATGTGCCAGCGGCTCGGTGCGCCAGCCGGCCCGTTTACCAGCAAAGCAAAAATCGTTGACGAGGAGCTGGCTATGCTCGATCGGATCGCCAGAGATCACCCTAAAGCAGCCAATGCCGTTGAGGAGCTTGCAGCCCAATGGCGTGAGTTGAGGGTTCCGGCTGGGCACCGCTAAGCCATGTGAGGCGGAACCCAGTTCTCAGCCATCCATTAGGCAGAGCAGGTCTCTTTCCCTCCTGCACTCCTCCCCATGCCTTGGCGCGCCTCCCAGACGCCGATTTCTCTCACCAGCACTTGCTGGCCTGCTACAACCATGAGGATAAACGTGACCTACTGCCGACGGCTGCTTATTCTACCCTGCATTATGACCGTCGCAGGCTGCTCAACGTTGACACCTCCACAGCCAAAAACGAACAACGACCGAGCCTGCGCCGAGTACGGATATCAGGTGAGCACGAAGCCTTACGCGGATTGCATGACGCTGCTGAGCCGGGCCCAAGCCGCGCGCTAGCCATTAGGGTTAACGAGACGTTAGCATTGGCGCAGCGTGAGGCCTGTACAAAGGTATGCTTGCACTGCGCTGTTGGTGCCGGAGTTAAGCCATGGGCCAGAACCTTGCTAGCAGTGATAGTCAGTACACGGCAGAGGCCCGCGTCTACCTAAGAGCCGACGTCTATCGCTTTGTGCCTGATATTCAGCCGGACGGCTCCTGGTGCGTCATCGATACCACTGACGAGAGCATCGTTGAACAATCCCTAGGCGAGGAGGATGCGCTCGCCACAGCAGTCGAACTGAGCGGCAGGCAAATTACCTAGCGCAACGATGGCGTAAGCAGCTTTAGTTTGAAGGATTGCTCTACGTTCATGGTTCACCTCTGATGTTGAGTTGGGTTAAGCCGAACGGCGGATTGGATTTGCTACGGCAGGGACAGAAGCTCGTTGCGGGAAGCAGCTGTGAGCCGACGGGTGCTTCCCAACCGCCGCCTCTAGGCCTCGGCACCCCCCTTGAGGCCTAGAGGTACCGCGACTTCCCTCCCGAGGTGATCCGTCAGGGCTGAGGTTCATTGGTCACCTGTGTGATGTTGGGGAGTAGTCGTAAAGAAGTATGCTGCTATGCTGTCCGGGCCTCAAACACATGATCTCCGTGGAGGCGGGCGCCTGCTTTTGAGCACCAGTCGATGGCAGGCGCCCTACTCCCGCCGCTTCCGACCGAAAAAGAATAACAGCGCGCCGCCGGTCATGCAGCCGGCGAACATGAGGGCAGCGGCGATCGGGTCGAAGGGGGCCACGCATTTGAGCAGCGCCACATTGGCATCCCAGAACTGCTGGACCGTGGTTCCGGTGGCAAAAGCCGCGTCGTGGATATTGCAGCAGGCCCGCCAGGTTCGGTCAGGCCAAAAGGTGCAGCCATCATTCTCAAACATCAGGTGGGCCACCCCTGCTCGATCTGCGCCTCGAGTGCGTCAAGCTGCAGGTGCGTGCCGGCGCCATCGATATGGTCGCACTTCTCCCAGACGGTTTGCACCAGCGACGCTACCCAGTTGAACAGGCCGGTCAGGATCGCCATGCCTTGCGCATAGCTGACCATGATCGTGGCGTTGCTCTCGGGTCGGAACTTGGCGCCCTGGGCGTCCCCTGCCCCGCCAATCACCGCCGCGGTGTAGGCCGATAACGACGCCATCCAGTTCTTCTCGTCATCGTTCTCAGGCGTGGCGTCGCGCAGCTGCAGCACCTCGATGCGGGGCTGCTCGTCGGTACCGAAGTTCACCTCAAAGCCCCCGCGCCGGATCGCCATGCCATGGGCGCGGACGCGGGCCTTGAGAGCCTCCTTGCGCTCGGCCTTGGTGAGCTGGGGCGCGTTCTTGAGAGGCTGGACCCAACGGACGGTGTCGCCGACCTTCTCGAGATGCGGGTCGCCATCGGCCGCCTTGCCTTCCGGCAGCGGCTCGGGGTCGGCCACCACGAACCAGCCATGGGCCTGCAGTTCGGCATCGGTGAGAGGGCCATCGTCCCCAAACCAGTTCGGGCGAGCGCCAGTGCGCTCCACGGCGTTGCCGGGCGCGTATGCATAAAGGGTCATCAGGAGGCTCCTAGAAGCTCGAAGGCCATGGATGCGTCAGTGACATTGCCGCCGGTGCTCCATGTCCGCTGGGAGAATTGCGGAACGGGCTGGCTCGTAACCTGCATGGTGTCGCCGGCGACGCGGATCATGCCGGCCTCATCTTTCGGCGAGCTAGTGACAAAGAACCCGGCACACACCAGAGCGGGAACTTGGGTGAGCGCGACGGCAGGTATGGTGATTTGGCTTTCGGCAATGGTGTTGTCGGTCTTGCGGGTAGCGACGTTCCCGATGCCAGCACTGTTGCGGAACACCAGGGCGATCAGGCGGGCAGCATTGGTCCAAGTTCCCGAGGCGGTGCCCGCTGCTGTGGCCGTTCTCGAGGCCAGCAAGAAGTTGCGCTTGGTGGAGGTGGTAGAGTGGTCGAACGTGAAGGAGGTCTTAGTCGCCCAGCCCGTCGGCACGCTGACCGGCGACAGGCTGCCCGAGCGGACGCCGATCATGACCAGCAAGTCGCCCGCCTGATGGGCTGGCAAGGCGAGTGTCGTGGATGTGCCAGTGGCGCCACCGACGAACACCGCCGGTGAGACCGCATTATAGAACGGCACCCAGACGCCGTTCTGCTTGACGTATCCCTCCTTGACGGCCTTCCAGACCCCCGCATCGCGGATATGCGGCTTGGCGTTCCTCCAGGCCCCGGCGTCCCTGACATGCATGGCCATGGTTTAGACCTTCAGCCAGATATCGCCATCGGCGCCGCCCGAAGGATCGGCTGTGCTGATGGTCACATTGCGCGTCGCCATGGAGCCAAGCCCAAGCGTGAGCCGCTGCGCCGGCGCATCGGCATCGTCGATCAGCGCGCGGCCCGCAGCCGAGATGTCCGCCAGGGCTGCCGTTGTTGCACCCGTGTAATAGGCAAGCTTGTTGGCGGCCGGCGTGAGCGACCCGATCGACGACACCGCATCGGGCTTGCCATTGATGTCGCCCCAGGCGTGATTGTGCACGGCCGCGGCGTAAATCGGATCGAAGAATGTCTTGAGCGTCGCCTTGAGGTTGGCCCAGGTGAGCTTCTTGAGCGCTCCGCTGGCGGCGCTGTCCGACAAGGCCAGGCCATCCGCATCCACCGGAGTGGTCTTGCTGGTCGCCGAGTTCACTGCCGCGCCAACCGTAGTGCCGCTGGTCACATCGGCACCGGCGGCGATCCCAGCCAGCTTGTTGCGCTCGGCAGTGGTCAGGAGCTTGCTGTTGGCACCATCGACCAGCTGGTCGGCGCTTGCGCCTGGCTGCAGCGCCGACGACACCAGAGTGGCGGGAATGCCACTGTCAGCGCCCTGTTTGCCGGTGCCATTGCCGAAGCTCACCAGATTGCCGGCCGTCGAGCTGGCGGCACCGATGAAGTCACCCGTGCCGGCGGCGGGTGCGCCTTGCGGTCCCGAGATCGCGAGCTGCCAATCCGTGCGCGTGCCAGAGCCACCCGTCGCAATGACATTGAGGGTCAGGCTGGTGCCGCTATAGGCGGTGACCTGGCCATGCATCCAGTTAACCGTGGGCGCGGCAGCGGAGGTGACGAGGATCCATGATCCCACGGCAAACTTCTTGCTGGCCTGCGTGGCAAAGGTCTTGGCACCGGTGCCGATCGCCAGCGAGGTCGTGCTGGTGCCGCTCAGCGCCGCCGCCTGGTTCGCAGCATCGGTTGCGGCCTGAGGGGCGGCCTGGATGCTGGCGATGTTGGCCGCCGCGAGGCTGACTGCACCGATCGACCCTGCCACCGTGCCCACCGCCGGGATGGCGCCGGCGACGGTCGAGACATTGGCGGCGATGCCTGCTACCGACTGCACGGCCGACAGGTTGTCGGCGATCAGCTGAACATCGGCAATGTTGGTGCTGACATTGGTGATTGGCACCACGGCCGCAGCCACCCTGGTGATCGCCGATGTGGCGATCGTGCCGTCCTGAATGTCGGCAAGCAGCGCCATGTCGGCCGCCCGGGCCGCCAGCGTGTTGATGTTGGTGAGGTTGGCGATCAGGGTCGCCACATTGTTCAGCGCGCCGGCAACGGCGTTGATGTTGCTGGCGGCGCCCGCCACGGTGTTGATGTTGGCGCTGTTGGCCCCCACCGCATTGATGTTGGCTGAATTGCCCGCAGCGGCCGTGATCTGGTTGCTGATCTGCGCCAGCGACGTGATCTGGGTGCGCAAGCCCGCCAGCGTCGACACATTGGTCCCCTGACCGGCGACAGTGGCGATCTCGTCGCGGATGGCGTTGAGCTGGCTGACCTGGTCGGCCATCTCGGCGAGCGGCGCCAGATCTGTTGCGAGATAGTTGGCGACCGCCGCGGCATCGCTGGCGAGTAACGGCAGGTTGGTGGCATAGCCATAGCCGTCCATGCCATAGGGGTTGCTGCCCGCGTTGTAGACCCCGGCATTGTACTGCGCCAGGCGGAGGAGTTCGGCGACTGGGACGGCCATCAGATGCGTTCCTTGATGGTAAAGCCTGCCGCCGCATAGCCATAGGCCACTTGGGACAGCGGGTTCATTTGCGAAAAGGTGCCGAGGAAGGACCGGCGCTGCAGCTCAAGGCCGTCGGCATTGGGATCGGGGATGACGAACACCTCCCGGTCGAACCCGGCGTGGCGCATGAGGTCGTAGAAGTCGTTGGCGCCACTGCCGGACTGGAAGGCTTCGGGTTCGGGCAGGTAGTCAAAGCCGAACTGGAACACGCGTGGATTGACGCGGCGCCAGATCTGTTCGCCACCTGCCAATGTCCTCGCGCGCAGCGCGTTATCCTCGAAGCTGAGGCCGTTCTGCCCCAGCTGGTAATTGATCGAGGGCTGAACCGACCGGCACATCAGCAGCCGGCTGGCCTCGATAAAGCCATCCGGGTTGCCCCGATCGTCGATCTCGACGGTCCAAAAGATCTGCGCGACCGGTGCCGGCAGCACATGGACGATGAAGGATCCGCGATCCGGATCGTCGGGCGGCTGAAAGCCGGACCACAGGAAGGGCGAGCCCCAGGGCAGACTGCCAAAGGCGGCGCGAGCAGAACTCTGCACCCAGCCGCTGTCATAGCTGATGGTGCTGTATTCCGCCGCCACGACCAGCTGCCGGTTCAGGTTTTCCGACGTCAGCACCAGATTGCCGTTGATGCCCAGGAACTGCTGCGTGCTGCCATCGTCAAAGGTGATGGTCCAGTCGTTTGAGCCGCTGGCAGGCAGGGTGAGCACGTCGGCTTGGCGTGTGGCTGCGGCACCGGTGGTCACAATAGGTGACGAGGCTAAAGCAGCGGCCTCCAGCCAGAAGAGCCCGATGCGGATCACAAACTGACAGTTGACCTGGACGACGCCATTGTTGGCGATGTGAAGACCAGCAGAGAGCCTGATGCTGTCCGGCTTCATGGTCCGCGTCACCGACATCGGCGCGGCCGAAGGAGTTAGGGGAAGATTGGTTTCATCGTTGTTCCATCCACCCGCTGTGTTGCCGGCCAGGCGAAGCCTTGGCAAGGTGCTCGGCATTGTCCCCGTCTGGCTCAGGATCCGCGCGAATGCTGACAGGGTGAATGTCCCGCCGCCCACCACAGCATCAACAGGCCAGTACATCGAGATCTGACCCGATGAAGTTGTCTGACCTGAAAATCTCACATCGAGAAAAGGCAGGCCATTCTCTATACCCGTCCCAACAACCTCGACACTCAACCCGAGAGTGTTTCCAAACTGCATCCCGTTCGGCAGCCTGCCCGGCGACGGGACCAGGCCAACAATAGTGCCCACGAGGTCATTCTGCTTGATCAGGTTGGTCCGCGCTTCCTCGATCAACGCCCCAGCATTGGTCCGCGCCAAAGCCCCCGGCCCAAATTGCGCGTAAGCCCCGCTCAGATCGGGAGCCCACTTGCTGCTGACGCGCGCGAAACTGTAGCCGCCGGCCAGCGGCAGCACATCGTCATTGATCTCGCGACGGTTCTGCTTGAAGTCCAGCTTGACCCGGCCGACACGCGCGCTCGAGCGGTGTGCCCGGATCCGGTAGCGGTGCGCCGTTGTCAAATTGGTTGGGCCGATCACCACTGCGCGCAGGTCGAAAATGTCGGGCAGCGCCACATCGAACCGGGTATCGACCGGATCGTCGGACTGCGAGCGCCATACCCGCTCGATCCGGTCAGACTGCAGATTGCTCAGCGGCAACAGGGCGGCCGGTCCGGTGACAGAGCCAGCATCGGCCTGGTTGTCATAGAGCAGCATGATATTGCCCATCGGGCACCTCGCAACAAAAAGCCCGCTCGAAGCGGGCCAGATCAGTTCCAGTGATGATCGGCGGCGAAGTCGGGCGGGATCGGCTCTCTCGCCTCGAGCCGGTTTGATGCAGCCCGGATCGCGTCGATCGCCCGGCTCATGCGGGCCAGATCCTCGCCACCCTCCCGGGTGATGTTGAGCTGGCGCCAGAGCGGATAGGCCGCCTCAATCCGGCGCTGCGCCTCGGCCTTGACCATGGTAGTCGTGATCTGGAGGTCGTGGATCATTGCGCCATTACCTTGACTGTCTGGCGCCGGAACGGGAACGGCGGCTCGATCTGCAGCTCGTAACTCCCCGGCACCGCCGTTCTGAGGCCAAAGATGCCATCGTCGACTTCATCCCAATCGCGCACTGTCTCCGCGCGGTTATCGTCGCTGCGGCGCAAGATCCGCGCGAGCGTGCCCGCCGGCAGTCCGTCCAGCTGCGCCGTGGCCAGCCCATCCGCGGCAATGCTGATGGCCTCGGGGGCAAGCGCGAGCCGGGGCACCGGCTGGTAGTCGAGAAAGTAGAACAGCTCGCCATCGAGTGCCTCGCCGATCAGCACCTGGCGCTGCCCGGGAGCGCCGTGCCCCATGGCGGTCTGCAGCGTGCTGCATTCGCCATTGGTCAAGATGCGGGCCGCGCCAAAGCGGTCCTCAAACACCGTGAAGCGATACATGAGTCAGCCTCGAAAATTGATGCAGCGGATCACGGTGTCGATGGCCCGGAAGTTGCCCGGGCCCGACAGTGTCTCGAGATAGGCTTCGTAATAAGGCGTCGAGTTTTCCCCCACGCCATAGTCGGCATGCGTGAAGGCGAAGGCGATAGCAAAGTTGTCGTCGTAAAAGATGCGGCGGCTGGTGATCTGCTGCCCGTTGCGCCGCAGCTGCACGCGCAGATAGCCATTGTTGCTGCTCGCATCCGAAGGCTTGTCGATAAAGGTCGAGACATCGATGCTGACCGCGCCGCGGCGAACATAGATGCCCTGCCCCTGCATGATGTTGCCCGGTGACACCGAGCCGCCCTGCCCGCTCACGCTCATCTCATAGGTGGCGTTGTACTGCACCTTGCCGGTGCCGATGGTCAGGTTGTCGATCTGGGCGTTCTTGACCGCGAGGTTGCCGATATGCGCGGTCTCGACGGCAGCGATCCCGATCTTGGCGCTGGTGACCGCCAGATTGTCGATCTGGGCGCTGCCGATCGCCGCGTCGCGGATCTTGGCCCGGCTGATCGCCGCGTTCTCGATCTTGGCTTCGGTGACGGCGCCGGCCGCCAGCTCGTCGGTGTCGATCGAGCCCGTGCCCGTCGTGGTGGTTGTGGCCGACTTCCACTCCGAAAACTCGCTGGGCTCGCCCTGCGCATCGATGGCGCGAGCCCGGTACCAGCGGGTCGTCCGCACCAGTAGGCCGGTATGGGTGAAGACACCAATCGGCGCCTCCCCGATCTTGGCGGCATTGGCGCCCGAGCTGCTGGTGGCCGACCAGAACTCGTACTTGGCCGGCTGCATATAGGGCAGACAGGCTTTGCCGTCCGGCGGTTCGGCCAAGGCGGTAAGCGTGACCTGGCGCACCCCGCCGAGCGCGGCGAAGCTGGAAACAACAAGATCGCTGGCCATGCCTAACCCCAGAGTGTGAGCGTCACACGCTCATTGGCTGGATCTTCCTCGCGCCCGATCACCAGCATCGGCCGCCCGGCGCCATAGCCAAACCGTGGCAGGGTCAGCGTGCCCGTCGAGCCCAGCACCGCCACTGCCGCATCATCGCGCCGCACGGGGAAGCTGATCACGTCGCGCCGCACGCTATAGAGCGCCAGGCGCCGTGCCGCCTCTGCCGCCGCATCGGCCGCATTGGTCAGCAGCGTGTCGATCACCAGCTCGGGCGCCAGCAAATGCTTGCCCAGCACCGCGGCGTTCTCGGCCTTGGCCTCACGATAGTCGACGGCCAGAAAGGCGCCCCGGCTCGCAGCGCACGGGGCGATCTCGCTCTCGGCGTGGGTGCGCCAGACCCGGCTATGGCGCACGACCGTCCGGAAGGCCGGCAAGCCACCGTCAGTGTCGGGATTGACCTGCAGGCCGATCCCGCTCTCGCTCATCACGTCCCGCATGCTGAACGACCAGGCAGGCGTGCCACCCGGGGCCGTGATGCGCCCAACTTCAAACTGCCCGAGGGCGTTGGGCACGATCCAGCCGCCGATCGAGCCCAGGATCTCGCTCAGCACCGACAGGGCCGTGCTCTCGTCGCCGACATAGATCCCGACTTCCTGAGGCGCCAGGGCCTGCAGCGCAGCAAAGCTCGGCACCACCAGATTGGCAACGCCAGTGATCCCCATCCGCGCGAGGATCCGCTGCGCAATGGCTGCAGCCGAACGGCTCGCCGCCGTCGCCCCCTCGACCACATCGGCCGTGAAGGCGTAAGCAGGCTTGCCATTGAAGGCGCCGCCGAACCGCACCAGCCCCAATGAGAGGCAGGTGCCAACGGTGCCGCCTCTGATGGACGCGTTGATCAGAGCCTCAATCGTTGGATAGTCACCCGCATTGGTCAGCAAGACGCCGCCATCATAGCAGGTGATCGCGGCGCAGGGCCCATCGCTGGCCTGATAGAGCAGGTTGAACGGATTGACCGGCACCAGCTCGATATTGAACACCCGGCCGAACACCAGCGGCTTGATCCGGTCCTTGAGATCGGGCGAGCCGTCGGCCGTGGAGCCAGCCGCCGTGGTGGTGCCGGCATAGCGGTTCGCCTGCAGCGGCTTGTCGAGCTCGCGCAGGCGATCGTAAAGGCGCAAGCGCAGCTCGGTCCATGCACTGCCATTGTCGCCGCCGGTCAATGTCGCGCGCATGATCGTCTCGGCCGAGGCATAGGCCGAGCGACGGCCATCGAGGCGCTTGAGCACGGCCGCGCGCCCATCGAGGCCGGCGCCCACCAGCCAGTCCAGCGCCCCATCGGCATTGGCCAGCACGATCTCGCCATAGCCCGCTTCCGACTGCCCCAGCGTCGAGCTGCCCGCAAACAGCGAGCGCCGGAAGGTGCCGGGATCGACGATACCCTCCTGGTAGATGGCATTGGCCGGGTTGTCGGTCGGATTGGTGGTAAAGCCCGAGCTCGACAGGCGTGCCGTTCTGACGCCGGCGCCGTCATGCGCGTCGATCTCGAGCAGGAACTCGGAGGCGAACGGCATTAGCGGCGCGCCCCCGCCATGCGCATGGCCTTGTTGGTGTCCTGCACCGCTTCCGTGTTCTCCCGGGTTGCCTCAACATTGGCGAGGCCAGCATTCGCCGCCGTGCGCTCCAAGGAGGCAAGGCGTCCTTCGATACGGCCGAGAGCCGCAACCATCTCGCGATTGTCATTGCCCGGTGCCCTCCCCGTCCGGTTGATGTGATGGAGCACCGGCAGCGTGTTCTGGTTCACCGACGGCGCCCGGTTGACGAACTCCCCGCCCGCCAGCGCTATGGCGCCCCCACCCGCATAGCGGGCCAGGACGCTGTCGCGATCCCAGATGCCATTGCCGACCATGCCGCCATTGGCAAAGGCGCCGACGACACCGCCGAGCCGGTACCCCATGCCCATGTAGCGCCCGACAATATCGGCGACGATCTGCTGCTGGGCGAGCGACAGCGTGCTGCGGAACGCCTCAAAGCCACCACCCCCATAGTTGCCCTGGTAGTTGATGCCCTGCTGGCGCAGCGCCTGGTCAATGGCGCGGTTGCGCTCAGGATTGGCGCCGAAGTTGCGCGCGGCGTCGAGGGCGCTTTGCGCCTGCGCCAAAGCCCGCACGGCCTGGGCGACCGACAGCACCGAGTTGTTGATGTCGATGAGGTGCCCCACTTGCCGGTCGAGCGCGGCGAGCTGCCGATCGGCTGCACTCACCTGCTGGGCCGCCTTGGCCAGCGCCTGATCGAGCGTCGTGTTCACCGCCTCAAAGATCGCGAAGTACTGCTCGCTTGAGGCATAGTAGGTGCGGGCCTCCTCGAGATACTGTCGCGACACGTCCTCGAGCTTGCTGATCGCCTCCGGGTCACCCCCAAGCGCGGCCTTGGCCACCTTCTCGTAATCGGCCTGGGCGGCGAGCAACCGCTGCTGCGGATCCAGCGGCGACAGCGCGCCGTCGAACTTGAGCCCGTTCTTGAACTTCTGCAGCGAGCGGATCGAGGCCTTGAGGCTGTCACTCACCTGCCGGATCGCCGCCGCTTCCTTCTCATAGGCCGAACGAAGGTCGGAGCGTGCCCGCTCCACATTGTCCTGCAGCGGCCCCAGATCGATGCTGACCACGCTGCTGATGGCGCCGGCCAGATCGGGGAACATGCGCAGCAGGTTGGCCAGCTGGTCGGCGGTGAGGTCGCCATCGGTCGCGATCTTGCGCAGAGTCAGGTTGAACTCAACAAGGGCATTGTCGGCCGAGACGCCGAGCTTTTCCGCATCCTTGAGCCGGGCATTGTACAGCTCCTGGGCGGCGGCCACGTCGTTGAGATAGCCATTGCCCTGCAGCGCGTTGATCGACGCCTGCACGTCCTTTTCATACTGGCGGGCCAACGTTGCCGGCAGGTTCTCGAGCGCGGCCTCGATCTCCTTGACCAGGCTCTTGTCCTTGGCCTTGCGCGCCAGGGCGATGTATTCCTCCGCCTGGCGCTGCGCGTCGACCATGGCCTTGGCATATTGGCTCACCACCTCGCCGTTCATGCTGCCGATGAACTGCTCGATGGAGGGGCGCAGCTGGTCCAGCTTTTCCTTGGCTTCCTTGGTCGCCTTGCTTGCGCCCATCATGCCGCCGATGAACCCCATCACACCGCCGACAAGGGCACCGACCGGGCCACCTGCAGCAAAGCCTGACATGGCGCCACCCAATGCACCCATCACGGGGCTCTGGGTCTGCATGCCCAAGCCCAAGCCACCCACGCCAGCACCAGCCATGCCGCTGAGGCCCTGCAGCCCCTTGAGGCCGGCAAACAGGCCCTTGCCCGCGCCTTCCTCGGTGCCCGCCTTGGAGCCCTGGAAGATTGCCTCGAAGATGTTGGTCGCGCCGCCGGCATTGTCGTTGGCTGCGGTCGGGCTGCCAAAGCCGTCGAAGAACTTGCCCAGGTTCTGCTCGCCCAGCTGGGCGAACGCACCCACGGCCTTGTCAAAGAAGGCGTCGACATCGTCCATCGGGCCGTCAAACAGCGAGCCCAGCACCTTGCCGAGGGTCTCGGTAACAGCATCGCCGGTCTTTTTGGCACGGTCCTCAAGCCGGCGCAGACCTTGATCGGCCGCACTGTTGAGATCGGCGATCTCACGCTCAACGCCCTGCACTTGGAAGCTGTCGAGACTACCACGGTACTTCTCCAGCAACGTGGTGAGTTCCGCAGCTTCCCGCCGCGCATACTCGCCGGGGAACAGCTTTTCGGCTAGTTTGTCAGCCGTCGAGGTGAAGCTGTCGAAGTCTTTTTCAGCTTCTTTGACGGCCTTCGCAGCAGCCTTGGCAGCCGTCCCGGATGCCTGAAAGGAGTGCACCACAGCAGCGGCCGGCGGCGCGCTCGACATCTTCGTGTCAAACTCTTCGAGCTGGCCTTCAAGGTCATTCACTCGGCTAAGGGTGGCGTTGATGTTCTCAAGAGCGTCACCCATGATTTGATCGCCGTAGTTGCGATCTTCACCGGGCATGCCGAGCAGGTTGGCGCCGAGATTCATCACCTTGTTGAACATCTCGGCACGCGCTGCGTATGCCTTCGCCGCCTGATACTGCGCGCCAGCTTCATCTAGGGCAGCCTTGGCAGCGGCAATCTGCATCTCAATCTGACTGCGCAGGCCATCCCGGAAGCCCTGCGATGATGTCTTGGCTACCTCAATAGCGTTTGCATTGGCGGTCATGGCCTGCCCGTGCGTCTCTGCAGCGGATGCTGCGAGGCGTTGCTGCTGATCAAGGTAGACCAAGGCTGCTGCCAGGGCCCCGGCTACAAGAGCCAGCTGAACGAACGGGTTCGACAGCATTGCGATCGTGAGTGCGCCAAAAGAGGCGGTAGCCGCGATGATGTTCGGGATGAGGGTGACAGCGATAACCGTTCCCAGCCCAGAGGCAATAGGGATCACCATGTCTATATTGTCGCCGAGCATGATGATCGCTTCGGCCACTCGGCCTGATGCGCCTGACGCTTGGTCGAACGTCCCCACGGTCTCCAGAATGGAGTTGCCAAGCAGAGTGAATGCATCACCGATAGTGGCGGGCATTGCATCGGCTTCTGCTCGCAACCTCTCCAGCTGAGATGTCAGCCCGCTTTGCAACACGTCGCCGGTCAGCTTGCCGTCAGCACCGAGCTTCCGCAGCTCAAGAGTGGTGACGCCCAGGCTATCCGCTAGCGCCTCGGCGACCCTCCCGCCGGATGCCAGCACGGTTTCCAACTGATCGCCGAACAGCTTGCCGAGCGCCATTGCCTTGCCCAAGGCGTCTAGCACAGAGGCAGCCCGCTCGCCCTTGGCGCCACTCACCACCAAAGCATTGTTGATTGCCTCGACATAATCGAGCGTCTGGGTGGTTGAATAGCCGAGCTGCCGCATGGCCGTGGCGTTGCGCCGGTAGCTTTCGGCCGTCAACTCCAAGCTGGAGTAGGTTCGGCGCGCCATTTCAGATAGCCGGCCCATGACGGCCATGCCCTGCCCCATCGACCCGGACGCAATCTCAACCCGGCTTTGCAGATCGGTCCATGCGTTCGTGTAGTCGATCAGCTTCTGTACGCTGAATGCCGCAGCGAGCACGCCCACGACGCGGGTCATCACTGCCATGGCCCGCTCAGCCTTCTGGACCTCGCGCGTCATGCGCTCTGTGGCGCGCTCTGTTTTGCGGACGGTATCACCCAGCCGTCCGAGCCGTTCGGTGGCGACAACCACCCCATCAGAGCGAATTTCCAAGCCGAGACTGGCGATGTCCGTCATTTGCCAACCTTTCAGGCCTGCTGTAGCTTCCTCAACCTTTGGCGGAGGTGCTGATGCGTTGGATTGTGGTTGCTGGCTTGGCGATGCTCGCCGCGCCTGTATCGGCTCAGGAGAGCCGGGTTGTTCAGGGGTGCATGGCTGCTATCGACGCCTACGCCGGCGGTCCGCCCGACCAGGTGCATCGGGTTGAGGACTTCCAAGCACTGACCCCGCCCCGGGCGCGCATAGCATTCAATATCGGGAGCCGCCGATCTTACGCGACGTGCGAGTTCGTGAACAAAGAAAGCCCGCTTGAGCTAACGGAGGTCTGCTTCGAAGCGGCCTGCTACAGCGCTACCGACAGCGCGAAGCGGTTTGAGGAACTGAAGTACCTGCTGGAGCAGGCCGGCTTCTAGCCCGCCTTCTTCGCCCTCATTCCCCGCAACAGAGCCCCTACCCCGGCGCCATCACTGGCATCAGGGTTATGCTTGGAACAGCGCATCAAACAGCTCGCTCGATAACGGCCGGTCAGACATAGGATGGCGATCGCTGTCGCGGCTTGCTCTCGCTTCGCAATGGAGCAGTTCAAGCCGCTTCATATCCATGCACCGAAGCGCACGAACCTCCCACGGCTTGGGGTCGGCTCCTACCATGGAGGCCCAAGCTTGGATCTCCATGAAGGTCACAGGGTTAGCTGCATGACCATTGCTCGTGCGAGCTGCGTCGAGCTCCAAGAACCATTCCCAGACGTGGGTGCCGGCAGCAGGAAGATCAACAGAAGGATTGTCACCGGCCACCCAGTTGCATAGGGCCACGAGGAGGCAGTCAGTTACTTCTGCAAAAAACCGGCGCGGTTCCCTGCAGCAGAGTCCACCTGCTCCCGAATGAATGGGAACCGCTGGAACAGGGCAATCGCGTTTTCGTAGGTGCATGGAACATCCGCACCATCGATGACCACGCTGTTCCAGGAGATGACGCTATGCGCCAGTGTTCTAAGGCTGGACTCGGTAATCTCCTCCGCCGTCATCGGCTGAGTGCTGCGCCGACGCAGGCGGGCATCGATTTGCTTCTGAACGGCCTTCCGCTGACGGGAACTATCCGGCCCGGCCACTCGGATGACAATACCAAGTTCATCACCCGTTGAAGGGTGAGTGATTGGCACATCGATGCCATCCTCCTGGGCCTGGGCCAGTCCGTCAAAGGCCGAGAGGTCGGTTGCGGTTTCTTTGGTCATGGTAGCTCCTTTAGGTGGCAGACGCCGCTACGCGCACAAAGTTGGAATTGGGCTGCAGGCTGACAGCGAGGGTGCGGAGTGTGTTTGCGCCCCCTCCCGTCTCGCGCGCAGAATTCACCAAGGCGATGAAGTAGCGGAGCGAGTTCTTCGGTGCCGCGCCGACGGCAGGCTTGTCATTGAGCTCGATCTTGAAGGCGAAGTTGTTGCTCGATCTCTCGGCGGCGATCAGAGCTATCTGGCCAGGGTCGAGCGCGTCGAAGTTGAACACGTTCTCCATGGTGGCGGCATTGCGGGTTCCTTTCGCGTGCTTGTCGCGCTGCTCACCAACCACCTGGGAGGTAATATCCGCGGCTGCATCGCCCATGTCGCCCATGGTCACCCATTCGCCGACCTCAATCCAAGTTTGGGAAGTAAAGTCCGCAGCAACGAAATCGGTGCCTTTGTCAGCGACGGCCCCGCCAATAAAGAACTTGCAACCTGCTACAGCATAGCGGGCCATGATTATTCTCCGTGATGTGGAATGGCCCTTGCCGAAGGGGCGATAAGGCGCGAGGGGGCTAGGCCCAGCACTCGTATGCGATGCTCACCGGGATCTGGAGCTCAGTGTCCGCGATCATTGCAGCGGCCACATTGGGTCGTTTAGGTATGCGTACCTGCAGACCATCCCCGCCTAGCTGATGATCCACCGGGAAATGATCAGCCATCAAGCCGGCAATTTCCATCGCCGCTGCCTCGCCGCTGTTAAGCGGCGCGCACACCATCACCTGCAGGATGCCTTGGTGGCGATGCTTGCCGCCACTGTTGATGAACAGGCGCTCTGTGGCGTTTGGCAGGTGCGAGACGCGTAGGTAGCGTTTGCTGGCCGGCGGCGTGAAGCTCACGTTTGGCCAACTGATCGGATGCGCAGGGCTGATCACCAGCGATGCCATGCGCGCGAACAGCGCGGCTTGAATACTGGCCTCAATGGTTGCCACGTAGAATCTCCCAGTGTCGCACTTCTAGACAGGGACTCGACTCTTTTGCTTGGAAGCGCCAATCTTCTCAGCGGAGGGTGGAATTGGCGACAAAGAAGAAGAAGTCTTCGTTCGGTGGATGGCTGATCGTCGGGCTTGTTGTCTTGATCTTTGGCCAAATCTTCAAGTCGGACGACGTGCCGTCCTCGTCAACGAACTCCGCGATTACCGCGCCGGTCACGAGTTCAACTCAGGCCAGCACGGCAACCGAGCCGTCTCTTAGAGCTCCAGCAGCCCAGGTCTCGACCTCGCCCGCGAAGCAGACCGAAACTCGATACGTCACAGCGACATCGCTGAACGTTCGATCCGATCCAAGTTCCGTGGGCAAAGTGGTCGGCAAGATTCCCAGTGGCGATCAGATTGCGGTATTCGAAGCCCGAGATGGCTGGTTGTTGGTGCAATCCGCTTCAGCGGGCCGCGGATGGGTAAGCGAACAATTCACGTCGAGGACTCGGCCGCAACCCGTATACCGCCCCCCTGCCCCTTTGGCGCAATCTGTTCCTGCTGCCGCCTCTGGGCAGTCGTGTTCGCCGCGCAGAACATGCGGACAGATCTCGAGCTGCTCCGCTGCCCAATGGTATCGGCGGAACTGTTCTTGGGGCGGCAGGCTAGATCGTGACAATGACGGAATAGCGTGCGAGTCGCTCTGCTAAGCCCGTGATCGCTCAACTCCAGTGGCCTGGAAATGGTCTGACGAGCGGGTCAACTGTCCGAAAACAGATAGGAATCATAAACATGATATCTCGTTCGCTTACCTATGCTGCTGGCATCGCTGCAGCCATCATTCTTGTCGGGTGCACGGGCTCCGCAGTACCGCCATCAGCAACCGCATCACCTCCGCTCGAAGATTGCGGCGCATCAGTTCTTAAGAGCAAGGTCGGGCAGCCTGTTACCGGTCAAACTGCGTCGGACGTTCGGGTTGGCGACGCACCGGTTCAGTCACATGGCGACGTGAGAGTGCTTGGTCCGAACGATGCTATGATCCAGAATTACAGCGAGGCGCGTCTGAACCTCGATGTTGACGCGGCCCGCAATCTGGTCAGGCCGTGGTGTGGGTAGGTCATCCTACTCCTTGCTTAGTTCCCGGCCGACGGCCTCAACGATGGGCTTCCACCTTTGCGCGGCAAGTCGAACCATGCCGCCGGGCGCTTGCTTGGAAGACCCATATTCAAGCGGAATGGCATAGGGCAGATTGTTGATCAGATAGATAGTCTGCCCCGCGGCGAGGCCAAGTGTCTCAGCCTGCACCTTGCCGATAGTGGCGGTGCCTGCCTTGTCGTCAATCTCGACAGTGCCGGCCGGTATCGAGCCAATGGACACCTGCCAGTTGCCCCGGAACCTGCCCGTATCAACCGGGCTCATGAGGATCACCTCGGAGAACACGTCGAGCGCGATCTTGCGGAACGCCTTGTCGATCTTCGCTCGGGCCTCAGTGCTGAACTTGGCCACATCATCAGCAAAAGCCATGTCCATCAGCCTCCCTGCTCTACCTACTGTGAACAGCATTGTGTTGAGTTGCCGGGCTCGCAGGCGCATCATCATTCCGCTCGACCGAGCATGATTGAGGAGGTTGCGATGCAAGACACTGTGCGCGCTCCATCAGCGAGCAAGGATCCCGCTACGCCCATGAAAAAGCGGCAAAGCAACGGGTTGGTGGCCGGCCTCGCCGTAATCGTCTGGGCACTGGTGTCAGCCGTCTCAGCGGAGATCTAAGGCGAGCGCGAACCGCCAGGATGCTCCCCCGCGCGGCGGCCAGTCCGTCTGCTCAGAAAGCTTGGATTTATCAATTCTGGCAAGAAATCGTTTGCCGACTCCGTCCACACAGACGGGATGCAAGACTCTAGGAAGCACCCCCGCAAAACCGCGCGCATTCCAGTGACGGTCGTGTGGAATGGTGGGGCGGCACGCGCGGCGGGCTTGATCTTGGATAAATCTGAAACTGGGGTGCGCGTGCGCCTGAACGAAGCAGAAGTCATCGCCAACGACTGCTACATCCTTTTTCAGCGCCGGCTCGAGCCTTGTCGTGTCGTGTGGCAAGCCTCCCGTTCAGCAGGCTTGTTGTTCTTGGACGGATAACCAGCTCGCTCAGTGGACCGGTACACGGGCAGCATATGTTGCCTGTCCTAGGCGGAAGCAATGATATCGTGCATGACTGGCGTTCCCGCCGGCGCAAGCGTGTTGCACCGTATGACTGTGAGTGCCCTGCCCCCTTCGTAAACGTCGCCGTTGAAGGCGCCATCAACCAGGATCGTGTCAGTGGTGGTCGGCGTGATGGTCAGGCCCAGCACCGACCCCAGGATCTGGGCATCACTCGACTTGATCAGCGTGCCGCCAATGTCCCGCCCGGCGTCTTGCAGTTCAATAGGAAGCACCGCCACCTTGATGGCGTGATAGACTGTCACCTCACCGCCTGGCGTCCATGGATTTGGCCCGGGCTCGAATGTGGTGCGGGGAATAGCACCGATCTGCCCGAACTCGGCAATGAGTTCCTCAGCGTCGGCTTGGCTTTCGATGTAGTTGAACCTCTCAGCCATCAGAACCTCACCAGCGTTGTCACGGAAGTGACGCTTGGCGCCGCAACCAGCAGCTCGGCAATGATGCCGTCGATGATGGCGAACACTGGCCGCGCCGAAGCAGCATTGGCCGGAGTGGCGTATTCAAGCTCTTTCTCCAGCGGCCCGAGTTTCTTGCGCTCGCGCTTGATCGTGCCGTTTGGATCAAAGTCCGGGATAATCGAATTTGGTGCCGCGAGCTCGCGCGACGCCATTTCATATGTCGCGCGGATGATCGGCAACGGCACTTTGTCATCCGGGAATGCCTCGCCCCTATAAACCACCCCGGCACGAGGCCAGAGAAGGTCTTGAGCAACAGTGGGCACGGTCCCGGAATACCGAGCGGCATAGAGTGCGTCCAGAGCTTGGGAGGCGCGCACAAGGGCAGCCAAGCGCAAATCGTCAGTCGATGCAGCCCATGCCGCATTCCCGCGCGCCTGGTGGTAGGCCAATGCGTCGTCTGGGGTTCCGTAGTGGTCGGGCATGGATCACCTCTCCGGTACAGATGTTAACGGCGAGCACCTTCACACACGGAGGCTCGTTGAACGATTTTAGGAGGTGGGAATGCCCAAGAACGATCAGGCTCAGGCCGATAAGCAGAAACAGGCCACCACGGCCCCCGTCGTCCAACAATTTGCGGCCGGCGGATCAGCCGTAGCGACCCCAGAAGTGCCGTACGACGTGGAGAAGGTACGAAACGGAAGCGTCAATCCCGCACCGAAGCCGGAGCAAGAATAGCCGGTAGCCTAAGCTCCCGGCTGTTGGGATTAAGCGCGACGCTTCAACTCGGCTTCGATAGCAGTGTTGGCTTCCTCGCCGTTGCTGATCGGCTGGTCAGAGAGCTTGGCCGCGAGCGAGCGGCGTTCCTGCCAGGTCAGGTCTTTCCAGTTGTCGGGAATGACGACCTGAGCTCCGTTGGCACCGTCACCACCCACCACCTGGTCGCCGATGATCGTCTGGGCACCAGGGATGATCGCCGTGCCCGCCTGTTCAGGCGTGGTTGCCGGTTGGCCCGTAGTCGGATCAGTGTTGCTGGCCTCGATGCCGATGCCGCCGGTGGCAGACACTTCGGCGTTGGGAGCGAAGTTCCCCTCGCTGTCCGCAAGCGGCCGAGCCGTGCCTTCTGGGTCGACCTTGGCGGGCTCAATGTTGTCCAGCGCTGCAGCTGAATGCTGCGACGCCTTCTCGGCTTGATCGGCAAGCTTTTCGAAAGCAGCAGCAAGCCGATCAGATGAGTTGCCGCCGGCTGCATTGGCCTTGGAGCGCAGGATCTGGGCACGGCTTTCGTCCCGGCGAGCGATGGCTTCGGCCAGCGCGGGATCGTCGTCATGGCGAGTGTCCATGTTGTTACCTCGAGTTCAATGAATGGGATGATGGGCGGGGCCGTGGCCCCTGCCCTTAGCCATTGGTAGTGACAGCAACCATGCGGATCAGCTTGGGGTCGTACTTGCGCGTCCAGTTCGCGCCATTTGCAAGTTCCGCATCGGTTACGCCCGAGGCGTTCGCGGGATCGCCGGTGAAAGCGACGCCACGCGGGTGCATGACCCAGTGCCGGCGGTACCAGACGGTCTCGACGCCTTCACCGTTGCCGGCCGCCGCTACGCTGTCGATCTCGACCGGCTTCTTCGGGCCACCGTCGCCAGTCGCTTCGGCGTAGCCAATGGCGCCATTGCCGAACAGGTACGAGGTGTACTCGAAGCCGGAAGTGGCACCGGCGACGCGCGGGCACTGGTCGGACACGAACACGTCCTTGTCGTCCCAACGGACGAAGTCGAGGCCCGTGACCGGGTCCTTGCCAAACACGATCGCCCGCTGCGCCCGCAGGTTGTAGAACACGCGCGAATGCATCAGCACGGCAGAGAGCGTCTGGCCGTACTCCCCCAGCAGAGCATAGGCGTTGGCCGCCACCTCGGCATCGAGATTGACGGGCGTGACCGCGCCATCTGCCGATGCGACATCGAGCACGTTGCCGGCCATGCCAGGCGAAGCAAACACGCCGGCCATCTGCTGACCCATGATGCGCTGCTCTTCACGAACCCAGTACTCGGCAATGAGCTTGGCAACGGCGTCGAGCGGGTCTTCGGCCAACATGGACGCTACCAGGTTGGCGCTCTGCCAACCATTGTTGCGCCGGATCTTGCGCGCCATGTCCTGGCCCTGCGTCAGCTTGTTGGGCGTGGCGCTCTGGGCCGGGTCGTCGGTCGAAACGTTGGAATTGCCGGTTAGATCGTTCCAGAAGGGCATCTGGACGAGGTCGCCTGGGCCGTTGGCAAACTGCTGGAGCTGGGCATCAGTGGAGACGATCGGCGAATTGCGAATGCGCGAAAGCTGCGCAATCCGCTGAATGGTCGTGGGGAGAAAGAGCGGGCCATAGATGACGTCGCTCAGGCGAGTGGTAGCCATGAGGGAAATCCTTCAGTGAGGGATGGAGTTGGGGAGGATTGTTCAGCCATCCCATCGGGCCCGGCTGGCGTGCGCCATCGGCGCGGTAGATCAGGGAGGCTGCGCGCCTACCAGT